>NZ_JBNAFN010000003.1:0-300 GCF_049800695.1 Fluviibacterium sp. S390
TCGGAGGATCAGTAATTCTGATGTTGTATCTCTCTAAACGATGTCAAACGTCCGATTGGACGGGAGAACACAAGCTGTGCTCTCCGATCTAATCGGGACTGATTCATGCCACCTTGCAGTGGCGCCCACTCCGTGCCGGCCCTTGGCCGTCGCCATCTGCGATGGCCGAAGTGTCAATCTATCTTGAGTATCCGAAGCACCCGAGCCGCATCGCGGTGGGTGGAGCGTCATCCCGAAGGGATGCTCAATGCCGCAGGCATTGTCAGGCAAAAAACCTGGGCTCGACCAAAAAAGCCGAAC
>NZ_JBNAFN010000003.1:2810-226924 GCF_049800695.1 Fluviibacterium sp. S390
GTCACCTTCCGAAGCCTCTCAACCCCGTCCAGCCCCCCAACAGCGCGTCGCCGCCCCGTCGGTGAAGGGGTGTCTAGAGCCACTCTCAAAGAGTCGCAACCCCTTTTTTAGAAGAAAATGCACTTTCCATGAAAAGTCCCGGGCCGACCCTGCGTCACCCAAATCAAGGGCGGATCGAAGGTGATCTCGCGCTGTTCGGGCCGATGCCCGCAAGGCGAGACCGTCTATACAGGCGCCAGATAACGGGGAGCCCACGGAACCTGTACCGGTCGAACCGCGCCGCCATCTCCATCCCGAGGCGGAAAAAGCCATTGCCGATCGACGGCGGGGTCGGGCGCTCTACGATCCCGATGCCCTGCCGGACAACCCCTTGCAGGACGATCAAGACACCAAGGCCGGTCTGGACGATGCATGCCCTTTGGCCTAGGCCAGTGGGGACAGCTGTAGGACACCCCATGAAAATCGCGACGTTCAATATCAATGGCATCAAGGCCCGCATCGGCGCCCTCACGGATTGGCTGCAGGAAGCACGACCCGACGTGGCCGTCCTGCAAGAGATCAAGTCGGTGGATGCCAATTTCCCAGCGCCCCATTTCGAGGATCTCGGCTATCAGGTCGAAACCCACGGCCAGAAGTCCTTCAACGGCGTGGCCATTCTGTCGAAGCTGCCGCTGGAAGATGTCAGCCGGGGCCTTCCCGGCGATGAGGCCGACGAACAGGCCCGCTACATCGAAGCCACCGTGATCGGCGATGTGCCGGTGCGCGTCTGCGGGCTCTACCTGCCCAACGGAAATCCGGCGCCAGGCCCCAAGTTCGACTACAAGCTGGCGTGGATGCAGCGGCTGGAGGCGCATCTCGCCACCCTCCTGCCCCGGGAAGAGCCGATGGTGATTTGCGGCGACTACAACATCATTCCGCAGGCCGAGGACGCGGCCCGGCCCGCGGCCTGGCGCGACGACGCGCTGTTCCGCCCCGAAAGCCGCGCCGCCTGGCGCCGGATCGTGAACCTCGGCCTGACCGACGCCTTCCGCGTTTGCCATCCGCATATGCCCCCGCATCCCGGACCGGAACACTACAGCTTCTGGGACTACCAGGCCGGGGCATGGAACCGGAATGACGGGATCCGTATTGATCACCTGCTGCTGTCGCCGCAAGCCGCAGATCTGCTGAACGACTGCCAGATCGACAGCGCCATCCGCGGCCGCGATAAACCCTCCGATCACGTGCCGGTCTGGATCGACCTCGCGGCCTGAGCACAATACGGCGGGCGCTCTGTTCTACCGCGCCGCACAATTCTTCTTGGCCAAAATACTCACCTTGCGCCGCGCAGCGGCGCCCGGCCCAACGGGAGGCGCCCCGCAAAGGGGCAACGACGGGCGGGAGCCCCCCGGCGACGGGGGCAACCGGGGACCTAGTCTTTGGTGACGTCGTGCCCGTGCAACCAGTCGAACCGGTTCAACGCGGCCTTGGGTGCCAGCTTGCCGCCCAGTTTCAGCGCGGCCAGCGCCCCGGACCGCAGCGGCGTCCCAAGGTGATAGGCGCGGGCGTTGCTGTCCGCCCCGGCCACGATCCGGCGGCAACGATCAATACGCCGGGTTTCATAAGCCGCCAGCCCGGTTTCAGGAGAAGCGGCGTTGGACAACGCATCGGCCAGAACCCAGGCATCCTCGATGGCCATGCAGGCCCCCTGCGCCAGGAACGGCAGGGTGGCATGGGCGGCATCGCCCAGCAGGGCCAGCCGTCCCAGCGACCATACCTGCGCCACCGGCCGCTTGAACAGGCCCCAAAGATAGACCTCCTCGATATCGGCCAGCAGGGCCCGCGCCTCGGGGGCGAAATCGGCAAAGGCCGCTTGCAGGGTTTCGGGATAATCCTGCTGGGTCCAGCCCTCGCCGACCCAGTGATCGCGCTCCTGCACCGCCACCACGTTCATGGTCCGGCCATCGCGCAGAGGATAGGCCACCATGTGCCGTCCGGGCCCGAGAAAGACCTGCACTTCCGGGGCCACCGCTTCGGGTTGCGGCACCAGCACGCGCCAAGCGGTCTGGCCGGTGAACGCCGGCTCTTCCTCGCCGGCCACCACCGCGCGCGCCTTCGACCGCACGCCATCGGCGGCAATCACCAAGGGCCGGGTCAGGGTCTCGCCCGAGGCCAGATCCAACCGCACTCCGTCATCCACCGGCAACAGGGCGTCCACGCCCGCGTTCAGGCGAATATCCACACCGATGGCATTGCAGGCTTCGTGCAGCACATCGACCAGATCGGCCCGATGCACGAACAGCCAGGGGTGCGGCGCTTTCAGCCCGGCAAGATCCATCTCCACCACGGCCTTGCCGGTCAGCCCGTCCCGCAGGGTGACTTTCTGGCCGCGCACCGAGCGCGCGATCAGCGCTTCGGCCACCCCAAGGGCGTCCAGAACCGCCATGCCGTTGGGACTGACCTGAATACCCGCGCCCACCTCGGTGACTTCCGACGCCTGCTCCAGCACCTCGACCCTTGCGCCGCGCTTGGCCAGCGCCAGCGCCGCGGTCAGCCCGCCGATGCCAGCGCCGATGACGGTGATGTCCTGTCCGATCAGCATGAGACGCCCTCCCTTGGGAAACGAAAAACACCCAGGCGAGACCCGGGTGCCTTGACAAAAATCAGCTTGCGCCGAAATTCAATCGTCGCGATGCACTTTTTCGCGGCGCTCGTGACGTTCCTGCGCTTCCAGCGTCATGGTGGCGATGGGACGCGCATCCAGACGCTTCAGCGAAATCGGCTCTCCGGTCGCCTCACAGTATCCGTATTCGCCCTCGTCGATCCGGCGCAGCGCGGCGTCGATCTTCGACACCAGCTTGCGTTGACGGTCGCGCGTGCGCAACTCCAGTGCCCGGTCGGTCTCCTCAGACGCCCGGTCCGTCACATCCGGAAAGTTCCGTGAACTGTCCTGAAGGCCTTCGATCGTATCGCGGCTTTCCACCAGGATATCGTTCTTCCAGGCCGTCAGCTTGCGTCGGAAATATTCCAGCTGTCGATCGTTCATGAAGGGCTCGTCCTCGGCGGGACGATAGTCATCGGGCAAAAACACCTCGGCCTTCATCTCTGCTCCCCTTTTTCTCCCGTCAGGGACCTCGGGTCTCGCGGCCATACATGACCGAAATCCTTGGTAAACATGCGGGTCTGGTCCTACAGCGCCCGAATACAAGAACCCCAACAGCTTGTCACGCTGATTCCACGCTTCTTTAACGTCCGCTTGCAGCACCCGCGCGCTGTGCTAGGGTCGCGCCGACAATGTTTCTGGGCAGGACGAGTAGCATGAAGTTCACTGGCACCGACACCTATGTCGCCACCGACGACCTGACCGTCGCGGTCAACGCCGCCGTGACGCTGGAGCGCCCTTTGCTGGTCAAGGGCGAACCAGGCACCGGCAAGACCGAACTGGCCATGCAGGTGGCCGAGGCGCTGGACCTGCCGATGCTGGAATGGTCGATCAAATCCACCACCAAGGCGCAGCAGGGCCTGTACGAATATGACGCCGTCTCGCGCCTGCGCGACAGCCAGCTGGGCGACGAACGCGTGCACGACGTGGCGAACTACATCCGCAAGGGCAAGCTGTGGCAGGCCTTCGAGGCACCGGGCAAGGTCGTGCTGCTGATCGACGAGATCGACAAGGCGGATATCGAGTTTCCCAACGACCTGCTGCAGGAACTCGACAAGATGGAGTTCTTTGTCTACGAGACCGGCCAGACCGTGCGCGCCGCCCACCGGCCCATCGTCATCATCACCTCGAACAACGAAAAGGAACTGCCCGACGCCTTCCTGCGCCGCTGTTTCTTCCACTACATCCGCTTCCCCGATGCCGAGACCATGAAGCGCATCGTCGAGGTGCATCATCCCGGCATCAAGCCCGCGCTTCTGACCGCCGCGCTGGAGCAGTTCTATGAAATTCGCGACACCGGCGGGCTGAAGAAGAAGCCCTCCACCTCCGAGGTTCTGGACTGGCTCAAGCTGCTGTTGGCCGAAGATCTGGATCCCGCAGACCTGAAGGCCGATGCCGGGTCAGCCCTGCCCAAGCTTCATGGCGCGCTGCTGAAGAACGAACAGGACGTGCATCTGTTCGAACGTCTCGCCTTCATGGCGCGGAGCCAGCGCAGATGAGCCCGACCATCCGCCCGGTGCGGCCCGAGGATCGCACCCGGTGGCAAGACCTCTGGACCGGCTATCTGGACTACTATGAAACCTCCCTGCCCGCCGAACAGTTCGAGCTTCAGTTCGCGCGGCTGACCGCGCCCGACCCGTCGATCCACGGGCTGGTGGCCGAACAGGATGGCGAACTGCTTGGGCTGGTGCATTTCCTGTTCCATACCCACGGCTGGAAGGCCCGTGATGTCTGCTACCTGCAAGACCTCTACACCGCGCCCGCGCAGCGCGGCACCGGCATTGGCCGGGCGCTGATCGAAGCGGTCTATGTCGCCGCCGACGCCCGTGGCGCGCCGGATGTCTATTGGCTGACCCAGACCTTCAACACCCCCGCGCGGCAGCTTTACGACCGGATCGGCACCGCCACGCCTTTCATGGTCTACAGGCGGTCCTGACGATGATCCTGCGCGCGCGTCTGCTGGCCGCCCTTGCCGTGGCCCTGCTGCTGTCGGCCTGTGCCCAGCCGTTCGACACCCCACCGGCCCAGCCCAGTCCCGAGATGATCGCCGCAACCCGTGCCCTGCCGCCGATGAAAACCTTCGGCGCCGCGCGGCCCGAGCCGCCCCGGCGGTCGAACACCGAACTGGCGCGCGATTTCATCGACCTGACCATGAAGCTGGAAAACGGCGAGAGCCTGCCGGTCTTCACCCGCTTCTCCGAACCGGTCACCATTGCCCTGACCGGCGATGTTACCCCGATCTTCCGCACCGAACTGTCGCGGCTGGTTACCCGCATCCGCCGCGAGGCCGGCGTCGACCTGCGGCAGGTCAAGACCCCCAACACCGCCGCCATCGTGATCGAGGCCATCGCCCGCGCCGATCTGCAAAGCGAAGTCCCCGCAGCCGCCTGTTTCGTGCTGCCGCGCCACATCACCTGGGCCGAATTCAGCAGCCGCCGCCGCATCAGCGGGTTGAACTGGTCCGGGCTGACCGAACGCACCGCCGCCACGATCTTCATTCCCGCCGATGTCAGCCCGCAGGAAATCCGCGACTGCCTGCACGAGGAAACCGCCCAGGCGCTTGGCCCGGTCAACGATCTCTACCGGCTGGAAGACTCGATCTTCAACGACGACAACATGCATTCGGTGCTGACCGGCTTCGACATGCTGATCCTGAAGGCCACCTATGATCCGGCGGTGCGCAACGGCATGTCAGCGGGCCAACTGGCTGCCGTGCTGCCCGGCGTCCTCGACCGGATCAACCCCGCCGGGCGCCGCTATGCCACCCGTCCCTACGCACCATCGACCAAGCCCTGGCTGCGCGCCATCGACGGGGCACTGACGCCCGACCGCTCCATGGGTGCGCGCCGCAACTCCGCCACCCGTGCGCTGGAACTGGCGCTTGACGCAGGCTGGGACGACACAAGGCTTGGCCTGTCCTTCCTGACCAGCGGACGGCTTGCCGCCGGTGGCAATGGCCCGCAGGCGCTGGAGGACTTCTTTCAGGCGGGCTATGTCTACCAGCAGCGCGACGCCACCGCGATCCATGGCGCCAATGTCGGCATCCAGATTTCGGCCTTCGCGCTGGCCACCGGCGAGATGGACACCGTCCTGCGGCTGGCCGACAAGCACATCCCGGCCGCCCGACAGGCCGAGAACGCGGCGTTGCTGGCCGACTTCCTGCTGGTGAAGGCGGCAGCGCTTGACGCGCTCGGCCGGACAGGCGAAGCCAGCGCCACGCGCCGCGACGGCTATGGTTGGGCGCGCTACGGGCTGCGCTCGGACGCCGACGTGTTGCGGCGGGCCGCTGAAATCGACGCATTGGTGCCGCGCGCACTGGAGGGAACATGATCATCTTGATTGCCGCATTCGCCGGCGCACTCTGGGGCAGCCACATCGCCCGCAAACGCAAGGGCAACCTTGCCGACATCCTTCAGTATGGCGCGGGCTATGGCATCGCCTTCGCGCTGCTGGGCCTGTTCGTCACAATCCTTCTGAACCGGATCGTCTAGCGGATGTTCCTGCGCTTCTTCGAAAACCTGCGCAGCGCCAAGATCCCCGTCAGCCTGCGCGAATACCTGTCGTTCCTCGACGGCATGGCCGCCGGGCTGGTGACCTATGACGTGGACGGATTTTACTACCTCGCCCGCACCGCCATGGTGAAGGACGAACGCCACCTCGACCGCTTCGACCTGGCCTTTGCCGAAACCTTCAAGGGGCTGGAACACGTCGACCTGTCGGAACTGGTCAGCCAGGTCGATCTGCCCGAGGAATGGCTGAAGAAGCTGGCCGAAAAGACCCTCTCGCCCGAAGAAAAGGCCGAGATCGAGGCCCTGGGCGGCTTCGAAAAGCTGATGGAGACCCTCAAGGAGCGTCTCAAGGAGCAGCAAGGCCGCCACCAGGGCGGCAGCAAGTGGATCGGCACCGCCGGCACTTCGCCCTTCGGCGCCTACGGCTATAATCCCGAAGGGGTGCGCATCGGCCAGCACGAAAGCCGCCACCGCCGCGCCGTGAAGGTCTGGGACAAGCGCGAGTTCCGCAACCTTGACGACACCGTCGAACTGGGCACCCGCAACATCAAGGTGGCGCTGAAACGCCTGCGCCGCTGGGCCCGCGACGGCGCCCATGACGAGCTGGACCTCGACGGCACCATCCGCGCCACCGCCGAACACGGCTATCTTGATGTAAAAACTCGGCCCGAACGGCGCAACGCCGTCAAGGTGCTGCTGTTTCTCGACGTGGGCGGTTCGATGGACGATCACATCGGGCTGGTGGAAGAGCTGTTCTCGGCCGCCAAGGCCGAATTCAAGCATCTCGAACACTACTACTTTCACAACTGCCTGTACGAAGGTGTCTGGCGCGACAACTCCCGCCGCTGGACCGAGCAGACCCCGACCTGGGACGTGCTGCACACCTATGGGCCGGACTACAAATGCATCTTCGTGGGCGACGCCTCGATGAGCCCCTACGAGGTGATGTATCCCGGCGGCGCCAATGAACACTGGAACCAGGAAGCGGGCGAAACCTGGCTGCGCCGCGCCGCCACGCAATGGCCCGATCACCTGTGGATCAACCCGGTGCCGGAAAAGCACTGGGGCTATACCCAGTCCATCGGGCTGATCCGGCAGGTCTTCGAAAACCGCATGGTGCCGATGACGCTGGAAGGGCTGGACCGCGGGATGCGGGTGCTGGGCTAGGCGTTCCAACACAGGACAGACGTACAATCATGGCCGATTTCGGTAAAACCGCCGTCCCCAGCTATCGCCGTGACATCGACGGCTTGCGGGCGGTCTCGATCCTTCTGGTGCTGGTGTACCATCTGAGCACCGAGCTTTTTGGCCACAAGCTGGCCATGGGCGGCTTCGTTGGGGTCGATGTCTTCTTCGTCATCTCGGGATACCTGATCACCTCGATCCTTGTTCGAGAGCTTGCCACCACGGGCCGCATCAGTTTCCGGCGGTTCTACATCCGCCGCGCCCGGCGCCTGCTGCCGGCCCTGTTGACCATGATGCTGGTAGCCTACGGGGTCGCATGGGCCTATCTGTTGCCCGAGGATCTGTCGCAATTCTCGGCTTCGGCCCTGTGGTCGCTGCTGTTTGCATCCAATTTCTTCTGGTGGAACGGACTTCAGCAATACGGCGCGGATTCCGGCCTGCTGATGCCATTGCTGCACACCTGGTCGCTGGCCGTCGAGGAACAGTATTACCTGATCGCGCCGATCACGCTGATCCTGGCCTTCAGGTTCATGCCCGGGCGGATCCTGGCGCTTTTCGTGGCCGTCACGGTTCTGGGCTTTGCCCTGGCCTGCGCGCTCACGGCCACCGACCAGATGCTGTCCTTCTACCTGCTGCCCTCCCGCATCTGGGAGTTGTCGTCCGGCGCGGCTCTGGCGCTGTACCTGGCACGCGACAAGGCACCCGCGCCGTTCCTGTCGCGCTGGCCGCTGGCCGGCATCGGACTGGCCCTGATCCTTCTGTCGGGCCTGTTTTTGGCCTTCGGGCCCTATCACCCCGGCGTGGCCACGCTACCGGCCGTTCTTGGCAGCCTGAGCATCCTGGCGGGCACCGACCAGACGCGGGCACGCCGGTTTCTCTCTACGGCGCCCATGGTGCACATCGGGCTGCTCTCCTACTCGCTCTATATCTGGCACTATCCGGTGTTCGCCTTTGGCCGGATCATGAACACCCAACCCGGCTGGATCGACTTCTCGATCTGGCTGGTGCTGGTCTATGTCCTGTCCCTGGCCTCGTATCGGCTGGTGGAATCCCCGCTGCGCCATGGTCGGTCCCTGGCCTTGTCCGGAACAATCCTGGCCGCCGGTACGGCCTGCGTCATCGCGCTGTCCACCGTGTCCCTGGCCACCAAGGGCGCGCCGTTCCGGATGCAGGCGCTGATGGATGTGCTGGACAGCGTCCAGGTCAAGCGCAACAGCCAGGACGGCCGCTTCTGCCATCGCTCGCACACCGGGTCCCACTTCCCAAATCTGGATGTCGAGGAAAGCTGCGTCTTCGGCGACCCCAGCCAAACCTCGCCACTGGTGCTGGTGGGCGACAGCCACGCCGGCGCCCTCGCCCACAGCATGAAGGCGCTGGCCGACGACCTGTCGATGCCCTTCGTGCAGGTGACGTTCGCGGGGTGTTCCCACATCGATGGCGGATACTTCGGCCTTGATCCGAACGCCCGCTGCGCCGAGCGCGCCGCGCAGTTCCGGACCTATCTGGCCGAGATGCACGAGCCCATCGTCGTCTTCAGCGCACGCATTCCGGTGATGCTGGAGCTTGAACTGTTCGACAATGGCGAAGGCGACCGCGAGGTGCGCTATACACCGCCCGATACCGCGCGCCGGGCCGCCGAGGCGGGATGGCGGTCCGATCTGGTGGTTTCGACCCTGTCGGACTGGGCCAAGACCGCCCGCGGGCTGGTGCTGGTCTACCCGGTTCCCGAACAGGGGTTTCATGTCCACCGCAAGCTGACCGAATTGCGCCCGCTTCCCAGGTCCGCCGAAGACCTGCCGGACCTGTCGACCAGCCTGGACCGGTTTCACGAACGCACGGCCAGCAGCTATGCGGCGCTTGACCGGGTGACAGACCCGAATGTGGTGCGGGTCTATCCCGAACGCCTGTTCTGCTCGGACGACAGCGGACGCTGCTATGCCGCGAAGGGAGAGTTGATCTATTTCGCGTCCGACAACCATGTCTCGGATCTGGGTGCCAACATGCTGGCCGCACGGATCGGGCAGGTGCTGGACTCGCATGGGATGACGCCCCCATAGGCGTGCCCGGCCCCGGCAAAGCGCCGGAACCGGGAGAGACGTAGGGCGCCTAGCCCCGTTCGGACTTCAGCCCCTTGTAGATCGCCCAGCACATCAGCAGCAGGATGACCGTGAACGGCAACCCGGTCGAGATCACCATGGCCTGCAAGGCCGCCAGCCCGCCGCCGATCAGCAGCACGATGGCCACAGCCCCTTCGAAGATGCACCAGAACACCCGCTGGGGCACCGGCGCGTCGATCTTGCCGCCCGCCGTGATCGTGTCGATCACCAGCGATCCGCTGTCCGACGAGGTCACGAAGAACACCACCACAAGGATGATGCCGATGAACGAGGTGATGCTGCTCAGCGGCAGTTCACCCAGCATCTTGAACAGCTTCAGCTCCAGCGGCGCCTCGCTGACGGCGGTGACGCCATCCTGCACGACCTGCTGGATCGCGGTGCCGCCGAAGACGCTCATCCACAGCACGCAGACCAGCGACGGGATCAGCAGCACGCAGATGATGAACTCGCGCACCGTGCGGCCCCGGCTGACGCGGGCAATGAACATCCCCACGAAGGGCGACCAGCTGACCCACCACGCCCAGTAGAAGGCGGTCCAGCCCTGGCTGAAGTTCACATCCTCGCGGCCCAGCGGCATCGCCAGCGCCGGCAGGTATTCCACGTAGGCCAGCAGGCTGTCGGCAAATCCGGTCAGGATCGCCACCGTCGGCCCCACGATCAGTACGAAGAGCAGCAACAGGAAAGCCAGCCCCATGTTGATCTCGGACAGCACCTTCACGCCGCCGTCCAGTCCGCGCACCACCGAAATCAGCGCCACAGCGGTGATCGCGGTGATCAGGATGACCTCGGTGGTCGAACTGACAGGCACCCCGAACAACTCGTTCAGACCGGCATTGGCCTGCGTCGCGCCGAACCCCAGCGAGGTCGCCAGCCCGAACAGCGTGGCAAACACCGCCAAAGTGTCGATCACATGGCCCCACCAGCCCCAGACACGTTCACCCAGCAGCGGATAGAAGGCCGAGCGGATCGTCAGCGGCAGCCCCTTGTTATAGCTGAACAGCGCCAGCGCCAGCGCCACAACCGCGTAGATCGCCCAGGGATGCAGCCCCCAGTGATAGATGGTGGCAGCCATGCCCAGCCGGATTGACTCGGCCTCATCGCCCGCAGCCCCGCCCAGCGGTGCCCAGTCGGTGCGCACGCCGTTCTCAACCGTGGTACCGCCCAGCGAAGTGCCGAAATGGCTCATCGGTTCGCTGACACCATAGAACATCAGCCCGATGCCCATGCCGGCGGCGAACAGCATCGCGAACCAGCCGATATAGCTGTAGTCCGGTGTCGCATCCGAACCGCCCAACCGCACCTTTCCCAGCGGCGAGACAATCAGGAACAGGCAGAACAGCACAAAGATGTTGGCCGCGCCCATGAAGAACCAGTCGAAATTGGCGGTCAGCGCCGGGCGCAACCAGCCGAAGAAGCCCGCCGCCTGCTCGGGCAGGGCCAGGGCGTAGAAGACAAAGGCAATGATGCTCATCCCGGAAATCAGGAACACCGGGTTGTGGATATCCACCCCGAAAGGGCCGACCTGGGTTTCGAAATTGTCTTGCCCGATGGTGTAATCGGTGTCGATGATCTCCGCGTCGCCTTCCGGCGCCGGAATACTGGTCTCGGTCTCGTCGGTCATGAAGACCTCCCTGTCATTTCTTGTTGCCGGCCCGTGGTGATCACCGCACCACCAGCACGCTCACATGTGCGTGCCCCGCGATCTTGCCGCCATTGGTGGGCCAGATGTAATTCAGGATGCCGGGATCGTGGCTGGCCATCACCACCAGATCGGCACCGGTGTCCTTCACCGCGTGCAGCAACGCCCCGTCCAGATCAACGGCGGGATCATGGTCGATGATCGCATGGGATTCGGTGGCGATCCCCTGCCCGGCCTGCCCGGTGGCAAAGCCCGCCAGCTTGGCCTTGTATTCGGCCGGGGTATGGGCAACCTCGGTCGGCGTGGCGGCGCTGACACCGACGTAGATCACCGTGGCGCCGTAAAGCTTGGCCAGATCATGGGCGCAGGTCAGCGCCCGGGCCTGGCTGTCGAGATGCCTCAAGTCGATGGGCATCATGATGCGTTTGAACATGCCGTCTCCCTTCCTGTCCGCCCGGCGGGTTCGGCCGGGCACGTCTCATCCGTCCCCGGACTATAGCGGAGTTCTGGTGATTATCTCATGGATGATTGCTGACCCAGCGTAAGACAGCCCGGCCCCGGCAATGTCCCCACAGCGCCGGGTCGGCCCGAAAATACGACATGGTGCAGTGGGTGCGCTTTTTGCTGGCATGCCCCGGCCCGGTCTGCTTTGCCGGGGTCATGACCCTGAAAGCCCTGCACCACGTCGCCCTCATCGCCTCCGATCTCGACGCCAGCCTTGCCTTTTACGGCGATCTTCTGGGGTTCGAGGTTGTGGATCGCAACTTCCGCGCCCCGCGCAACTCGTGGAAAGTGGATCTGCGCCATCCCTCGGGCATCGGGATCGAGCTTTTCACCTTTCCCGATGCGCCGCCGCGCCCCACCAGCCCCGAGGCACAGGGGTTGCGCCATCTCGCCTTCGCGGTCACCGACCTCGACGCGGCGATCGCGCCGCTGAAAGCCGCCGGCATCGCGGTCGAGCCGATCCGGACCGACCCCTACACCGGCGCCCGCTTCACCTTCTTTCCCGATCCCGACGGGTTGCCGCTGGAATTCTACGAAAGCTGAGCGGTGCGCCAGCCATACACCAGCCATACGTTTTCCATACGCGTTCCAGCCCCGTTTTTTTGCTTGCCGGAACCGCCCTGCGCCCCCATCTCTAGAACATGTTGAAACTGACCCCGATCCTGCTGGCGGTGTTCTACGGCCTGGCCATGTACATGGTCTCGGCCTTCCGCACCCGGCGCGAGCTCGACGCCAAGTCCACCGAACTGGTGGATCCAGGATTGTCGCGTGAATTCAACAAGCTGGCCGCCGCTCTCGACCTGCCGCGCATCAAGGTGAACCTCTACAACATCGACCCGGTGAACGGGCTTGCGGCCCCCGACGGACGGGTGTTCATCACCCGCGGGTTCTACAACAAGTACCGCGCGGGCGAGGTCACAGCCACCGAGATGACCAGCGTCATCGCCCACGAGCTGGGCCATGTCGCCCTGGGCCACGCCCGCAAGCGACTCATTGATTTTTCAGGACAAAATGCGCTGCGCAGCGCCCTTGCGGTGGTGCTGTCGCGGTTCCTGCCGGGCATCGGCGTCTGGATCGCCAACGGTCTGGCCACCCTGCTGGCCGCACATCTGTCGCGCAGCGATGAATTCGAAGCCGACGCCTATGCCTCTGCCCTGCTGGTCAAGGCCGGCATCGGCACCGCACCACAGAAATCCCTGTTCCGCAAACTCGACGGCCTGACCGGCGCTCATGGCGCCACCATGCCCGCCTGGCTGCTCAGCCATCCCAAGACCGACGCCCGCATCGCCGCCATCGAGGCGCTAGAATCCCGCTGGCAGCCCGAAGGCTAATCCCCGGTTTTTCTTGTCAGAAATACTCACTGCGCCGCGCAGCGGCGCCCGGCCCAACCAGACACGCCCCCAAGGGGCAAGGCGGGGCGGGAGCCGTCCCTCAGGCTGCGGGCCGTTGCGCGAAGGCATCGTCCAGCACCGTGCGCAGGATCTCTGCCGGAACATCATCTGTCACGAAGGCCGCGCCGATGCCCCGCGCCAGGATGAACCGCAACGTGCCATCCACGACCTTCTTGTCCTGCCCCATCAGCGAAATCAGCGCCTCGGGACCCGGCAATTCTCCCGGAATATCAGCAAGATCGCGCATCATGCCCATCTCTTGAAGATGCGCCCGCACGCGGCTGGGATCTTCCTGCGCACAAAGCCCCAGCCGCGATGACAGTTCAAACGCCAGCGCACAGCCGATGGCCACGCCTTCGCCGTGAAGCAACCGGTCGGAATAGCCCGTCGCCGCCTCCAGCGCGTGGCAAAAGGTGTGCCCGAGGTTCAGCAGCGCGCGCTCGCCCTGCTCGGTCTCGTCGGCCACCACGATCTCGGCCTTCATTTCCACCGAGCGGCGCACCGCCTTGATCCGCGCGGTCTCGTCCCCCGCCCGCAACGCCGGGCCATGTTCTTCCAGCCACTGGAAAAAATCGGCGTCGCCCAGCAACCCGTATTTCACCACCTCGCCATAACCGGCCAGGAAATCGCGATCCGGCAGGGTGGCCAGCACGCCGCTGTCGGCCAGCACCAGGCTGGGTTGATGGAAAGCGCCGATCAGGTTCTTGCCCTGCGGCGCGTTGATCCCGGTCTTGCCGCCGACCGAACTGTCGACCTGCGCCAGCAGGCTGGTGGGGATCTGCACGAAGCGGACGCCCCGGCGCAGCACTGCCGCTGCAAACCCAACCAGATCGCCGATCACGCCGCCGCCCAGGGCGATGACCACATCGCGCCGCTCGATCTTTTCCGCCAGCAGCCATTCGACGGTGCGGGTGAACTGCGGCCAGCCCTTGGTGCTTTCACCCGCCGGCAGCACCAGCGCGCTGCTGTCGATGCCTTGAGCCTTCAGCGCCGCTTCCAGCGCCGCCAGATGCCGCGCGGCCACGTTGTCGTCGGTAACGATGGCCACCCGTGGGCGTTTCAGCAGCGGCGCGATGTGACGCCCCGCATCCGCCAGCAGCCCCGGCCCGATCCTCACATCATAGGCCCGGTCGCCCAGCGGCACATGAACGGTTTCAACGGCAGGCATGGTTGGTCACTTTCAGGATGTCGGGATGTTCGGCCAGCGCCGCGATCACCGCGCTGGCCATGTCATCAATGGAATAATTGGAAAACGACGAGACATGAATCGCCGCCTGCGCGTAGATCGGGGTGCGTGCCTCGAACAGCGTCTTGAGCGTTTCATAGGGATTCTCGGTGCGCAGCAGGGGCCGCGTGTCGCGATACCGCACCCGCGCCCACAGCAGGTTCAACTCGGCATTCAGCCAGACCGACACGCCCGAGGCTTCGATCAACGCGCGGTTGCGCTCGGACAGGAAGGCACCACCGCCGGTGGACAGGATGCAGGGCGGCCCGGACAGCAGTCGCGCCAGCACCTGGGTCTCCTTCTCGCGGAAGAAAGCCTCGCCATAGGTCTGAAAAATCTCGGAAATCGTGGAATTCGCCGCCGCCTGGATCTCGTCGTCCTGATCAATGAACGGCACCCCCAGCTTGCGGGCCACGGCTGTCCCCACGGCGGTTTTCCCCGCGCCCATCATCCCCACCAGAACGACAGTTTTTTTCAGCTCTTGCGCCAAAAGGCCTGCCCTTTCCCTCATCTTATTTAATACATCTCTATGACGTGATCTTGCGGCAATTCCCATATAGAATGTGACGAAAGCGGTCACAACGCTGACAGAACAGAGGCTCAGGCATCGTGCGACTAGTCAAGATCATCTCCGTCCTTCTTCTACTGGCCGTGCTCGGTCTGGTGGGTTTCGCCTATCTGGGCGATCTCAGCCCGGCGCAGACCGAAACCCGGATCCCCGTGGATCTGAATGCGCAATAGACGCATTGCCGGGGCCCTGCTGGGCGCTTGTCTGGGCGTGACCGCCTCGGTCGCGGCCGGTGACGATGCGCCCCTGTCGGCCATTCCGTGGCTGTCGGACACGTTGGAAGCCCCGACCGAACGCTACGAACCACCGGCCACCCCGCTGGACGATCCCGCCCCCATCGACGTGGCGCCGCTGGAGCCGCCCGAACTGGGCACGACCGGGCTGATCTCGCCGGTCAGTGTCGGGCTGACGGGGGATCTTTGGGCCGCGTCCGATACCGACACCGTGACCCGGCTGATGCGCGCCATGCCCGGTCTGCTGCATCCGGCCCTACAGACGCTGTTCCGCAATCTGGTTCTGGCCGAGGCGATCCCGCCCACCGGTTCGGGCGAGGCGTTTCTGCTGGCCCGTGTCGATGCCCTGTTGACCCGGGGCGATCTTGTGGCAGCCCAGTCGCTGCTGGAGCGCGCCGGTCCTGACACGCCCGAGCTGTTTCGCCGCTGGTTCGACATCTCGCTGCTGCTGGGTACCGAGGATCGCGGCTGCGCCACGCTGGCGGCCAAGCCCGATCTGGTGCCCAACATCGAAACCAAGGTCTTCTGCCTGGCCCGATCGGGCCGCTGGCCCACCGCCGCGCTGACCCTGGAAACCGCCCTTGCCCTGGACCGGATCACGCCCGAGGCGCGCGACCGGATGGCCCGCTTCCTTGATCCCGAACTGTTCGAGGGCGAACCGTCGCCGCCGCTGCCGGATCCGATCACACCGCTGGATTTCCGGTTGCTGGAGGCCGTAGGCGAGCCCATTCCGACCCGTGACCTGCCACTGGCCTTCGCCCAGACCGACCTGCGCCACATCATCGGCTGGAAGGCACAGATCGAGGCTGCCGAACGTCTGGCCCGCGCTGGTGCCCTGCCGGTGCAGGACCTGCTGGCGATCTATACGGCGCGGCGCGCCGCCGCCTCGGGCGGGGTCTGGGACCGGGTTGACCTGATCCAGCGGCTGGATGTGGCACTGACCGCCGGCAATGCCAATGACGTCGCCAATCTGCTGCCAAGGGTCCGGGAGGCCATGCATCAGGTCACGCTGGACGCGGTTCTGGCCGCCCTCGTGCAGCCCCGGCTTGAGCGGCTGCGCCTGCCTGCAAGCCTTGGTCCGCTTGTCTACGAGATGGCGCTGCTGTCCAACGGTCGCGCCCGGTTGAGCGTACCACCGGTGCCGCCCGACACCCTGCCATCGGCCCTGCAGGATGCGGCGGCGGTTGTCGGACAGGACACGAAAGTACGCGCCGACGTGCCCCTGGCCGCCGCCCTTGCCGCCGGGCTGGAGGCCGACACCCTGCCCGCAAGCTATGCCGATCTGGTCGCGCAGAACCGCACCGGCGAGGCGCTGTTGCTGGCCTTGCGCGATCTGTCGGAAGGCCACGGCGGCGATCCCACCGACGCGGGCGAGGCCGTGCAACTGCTCACGGCGCTGGGGCTGGGCAACACCGCCCGCCATGCAGCGGCCCAAATCCTGCTGCTGGACCCGCGGGGATGAGCGAGGCGCTCATCAGCCGGTTTCTAGAGGCCCAGGCCGCTGAACTGGGGGCTGCGCGCAACACACTTCTGGCTTACGGGCGCGACCTGAAGGACTTCCTGACCTGGTGCACGCGCCGGGGGCTGGATTTTGACTCCGCACAACGCGGCGACATCGAGGCCTACCTGGGTTTCTGCACCGATCAGGGCTTGTCACGGGCCACCCGCGCCCGCAGGCTAGCGGCGATCCGGCAATTGTATCGATTCACCTTCGAGGAAGGCATGCGCGGCGACAATCCCGCGATCCAGATCAAGGGGCCGGGCAAGACCCGCGCCCTGCCGAAGACGCTGAGCGAGGCCGAGGTTTCGGCGATGCTGGAGGCCGTCCCCGCGCAGGGCCGCACCGACGCCGACCGATTGCGCAACACAGCCCTTCTGGAAATCCTGTATGCGACCGGCCTGCGGGTCAGCGAGTTGGTGACCCTGCCGGTGTCCGCTGCCCGGGGCGACCCGCAAGTGCTTCTGGTGCGCGGCAAGGGCGACAAGGAACGGCTGGTGCCGCTGTCGCGCCCTGCCCGCGCGGCGCTGACCCGTTGGCTGGAATCGCGCGATGCGACCGAGGAGGCCGCCGTGGCCGAAGGCGCCAAACCCTCGGCCTACCTGTTTCCCAGCCGCGCCGCCGCCGGGCATCTGACCCGGCAGAGCTTCTTTCTGATGCTCAAGGCGCTGGCGGTTTCAGCGGGCATCGACCCCACCAAGGTCACGCCGCACACCCTGCGCCACGCCTTCGCCACCCATCTGCTGGAACACGGTGCCGATCTGCGGGCGATCCAGACCTTGCTGGGCCACGCCGATCTGTCCACCACCGAGATCTATACCCATGTGGTCGAAACCCGCCTGCGCGAGTTGGTTCTGACCCATCACCCGCTGGCGGAAAAGTAAACGGCCCACGGCCATTGCCAGCCCGCCGCGAAGCATTAGTGTGAGCCGGAACGCAAACAATCGTCCGAGCAGACCCATGCACATATCCCGTCGTTCCTTTGGCCTTGGGCTGGCCGCTCTCGGCCTTGCCGGATGCAGTTCCTCCATCCCGCAATCGCGCGCCTCCAGCGGGCTTTCCGCCGATCTGAAACCGGTCCCCAATGCCGCCTATGACGCCTGGGTTTCGGGGTTTCGTGGTCGGGCACGGGCGCAGGGGATCACGACCGCGACCCTTGATGCCGGGTTCCGGGGCGCGGGTTACTTGCCGGGGGTCGTCAAACGGGATCGCAACCAGACCGAATTCAAGCGCAGCCTTGAAGACTACCTGTCCATCGCCGTCTCGGACGAGCGGGTCTCGAAAGGCCGCGCGGCCTATGCCCGCCATCGCAGCACGTTGAATGCCATTGCCAGCACCTATGGCGTCGATGCCACCATCATCACGGCGATCTGGGGGCTGGAAAGCTATTATGGCGAGCGGCGCGGCGATGTGCCGGTGATCTCGGCCACCTCGACGCTGGCCTATGACGGGCGGCGCGGTGCCTTCTTCGAGAAACAGTTGATCGCGGCGCTGAAGATCATCCAGAACGGCGATATCGCCGCCAACAACATGACCGGAAGCTGGGCCGGGGCCATGGGACATACCCAGTTCATCCCGACCTCGTACCAGGCCTTTGCCGTGGACTACACCGGCGATGGCCGCCGCGATATCTGGTCTGACGATCCCAGCGACGCGCTGGCTTCGACCGCCGCTTATCTGGCGCGCAACGGCTGGACCAAGGGCCTGAAATGGGGCGGCGAGGCCGGGGTGCCGGGCACGCCGTCGGGGCGCACGATCCAGCCGCAGGCCGGCGGACCGAAATTCGTCGTCACCCGCAATTTCAACGTGATCAAACGCTACAACAACTCGGACGCCTACGCGCTTGGCGTCGGGCTTCTGTCGGACCGGATCGGCGGCGCCGGCCCCCTGCGCGGCAGCTTTCCACCCGATGAATACGGGCTGACCAAGGACGATCGCATTGCCCTGCAGGAGGGCCTCACAGCCCGCGGCTTTGACACCGGCGGCAGCGATGGCGTGATCGGCCCGAACTCCATTCAGGCGATCCGGGACTATCAGCAGAACCGGGGTCTGCCGGTGACCGGGGAACCGTCAAAGGCCCTGCTGGCAAGTCTTGGCTAAACGGCACTTTCCCCCTATGTCGGCGCCATGACAGAGACACTTCACATCATCGGCGGCGGCATGGCCGGCTCCGAGGCCGCGTGGCAGGCCGCCAATGTTGGCGTGCCCGTCACCCTTCACGAAATGCGGCCCAAGGTCGGCACCTTTGCCCATCAGACCGGCAATCTGGGCGAAATGGTCTGCTCGAACTCCTTCCGCTCGGACGACAGCGAACAGAACGCCGTGGGGCTGCTGCACTGGGAAATGCGTCAGGCGGGCGGGCTGATCATGGCCACCGCCGATACGCACCGGATCCCGGCGGGCGGCGCGCTGGCCGTGGATCGCGAGCCCTTTGCCGAAACGGTCACCGCCAAGCTGAAGGCGCATCCGCTGATCTCGGTCGAATATGGCGAGATCACCGCCCTGCCCGACGACGGCCATTGGATCATTGCCACCGGCCCGCTGACCTCGGGCGGGCTGGCCGCAGCGATTCAGGCCGAGACCGGCGCCGATGCGCTGGCCTTTTTCGACGCCATCGCCCCGATCATCCACGCCGACAGCATCGACATGTCCAAGGCGTGGTTCCAAAGCCGCTATGACAAGGGCGAGACCGAGGCCGAGCGCACCGCCTATCTGAACTGCCCGATGGACCGCGACACCTATGAAGCTTTCATCGACGCCCTTCTGGCCGCCGAGAAGACCGAGTTTCACGACGGCGAAACCGCCAAGTATTTCGACGGCTGCCTGCCGATCGAGGTGATGGCCGAACGCGGCCGCGAAACCCTGCGCCACGGCCCGATGAAACCGGTGGGCCTGACCAATCCGCACCAGCCGGACATCAAGGCCCATGCCATCGTGCAGTTGCGCCGCGACAATGCGCTTGGCACGCTGTTCAACATCGTCGGCTTCCAGACCAAGATGAAATACGGCGCCCAGACCGAGGTGTTGCGGATGATCCCCGGACTGGAAGAGGCGCGCTTTGCCCGTCTGGGCGGCATTCACCGCAACACCTTCATCAACTCTCCGACGCTGCTGGACGGGCAGATGCGGTTGAAATCCAAGCCGAACATCCGCTTTGCCGGACAGATCACCGGCGTCGAGGGCTATGTCGAAAGCGCCGCCATGGGCCTTTTGGCGGGTCGTCTGGCGGCTGCCGAAATCAAGGGGGAAACCGTGGACACTCCGCCCCCCGAAACTGCCACAGGCGCGCTGATCACCCATATTTCAGGCGGGGCCGAGGCCAAGACCTTCCAGCCGATGAATGTGAATTTTGGCCTGTTCCCGCCGGTTGATCTGAAAGGCGGCCGCAAGAACCGCCCCGCGCGCTACAAGGCCTATACAGATCGGGCAAAAGAGCTTTGGCTAAAGTGGCTGGGAACAACAGACTAGCGCGCAAGGCAGATTGCTGTTCCTGAAAAGCGGTTGTCAGGGTCGGCATACAATCAGAGGATGTATTGTGCTATCCAGCGGCACTGACCAGGAGACCTGAAAGTGCATTCTTCAATACTGAAAGCCGCGCTGACCGGCGCGATGATTTGCTTCGGCGCGCCGGTACTTGCCACAACGACGATTGACATCGACCACCCGGACATGTGGTCGGAATGGATGACCTATCAAACGCCGGAGAAGCGACCGGGCATCTTCAAGATCGTGCTGAGCAATTACGATCAAACTGAAGTATCGGACTTCCACATCCAGCTTCGCAAGTCACGCCACTTCCCACAGCACGTGTTTGTTCCGGTGACCAACAAGGTCCCACCGTTCGAGAACGTATCGTATACCGACAGAAACCGATTGTATAATTTGTGGGGGGGAACCTTCACGGGAAGCGACTTTTTGACGATCACCTTGCTCGTCAACAATGCCGAAGGAAACGGGGCCGATACGGTGTACTACCGGTACAAGCCAACAACATCTTCCAAGGAAATCACGGAAACCCCGCTTCCCGCCGCCTTGCCTGCGCTTTTGACCGGTTTTGGCGGGCTGGCTCTGGTCAGGTCCAGACGGCGCAAGACAACGGCGGATCAGGATGCGGCATAGGCTGGCTTGAAGATCGGGACCGCGGTGCCTAAGTTTGAATGTAACGCTGATTAACTTCACTCAACAGGACGTCCGATGAACTATATCCTTGCCATTCTGCTGCCGCCGCTGTCGATCCTGATCGCCGGACGGCCCTTCGTTGCCATCGTCACCTTCCTGATCTGGATTCCGGCGCTGATCTTCTCGGGCGGGCTGACCCATCCGATGTTCATCATCCTGGCGTGGTTCCTGATCCACCAGTCGGGCACCGCGAAAATCATGCGCGAAGGCCGCTGACCGGCGGTCGCGGCAATAGGGTTCCGACCGTCTGGCCAAGTGGCGCGGGGCGGCGTAATCAGGCCCCATGCGCACGCGTTTTGCCCCCTCTCCGACCGGCCCGCTGCATCTGGGCCATGCGTTTTCGGCGCTGGTCGCCGATAATCTGGCGCGGACCGAAGGCGGCACCTTCCTGCTGCGGATCGAGGACATCGACCAAAGCCGCGCCCGTCCTGAATGGGAGGCGCAGATCTACGACGATCTACGCTGGCTGGAGCTGGACTGGCCCGAGCCGGTGATGCGGCAGTCAGACCGGATGGATGCCTATGCGCTGGCATTGGACCGCCTGTGGAACGCCGGGCTGCTGTACCCCTGCACCTGCACCCGGCGTGACATCGTCGAGGCGCTGTCGGCCCCGCAGGAAGGCGCACCCGCCTATGGTCCCGACGGCCCGGTCTATCCCGGCACCTGCCGCCCGGCGCACCCGCCACGGGGACCACGCCCGCAGGACGCCGTGCTGCGCCTGAACATGGCCGCGGCACTGGCGTATCTGGGGGCGTCGGACTGGAGCTTTAGCGAGACCGGCATCGACGCAGGTCCGACCCGCTTTACCGCCGAACATCTGACAACCCAGGTCGGCGACGTGGTGCTGGCACGGCGCGGCATGGGCACCTCCTATCACCTGTCGGTGGTGGTGGATGACGCCGATCAGGGCATCACCCATGTGGTGCGCGGCGTGGATCTGGCCGAGGCCACGGCGATTCATCTTGTGCTGCAAGACCTGCTGGGCCTGCCCCGCCCGGTCTATCACCATCACCGTCTGATCCGCGACGCCGCCGGGAAACGGCTGGCCAAGCGCGACGACGCCCGTGCCATTGCGCTGTTTCGCGCCGAGGGCCGGACGCCCGCCGATATCCGGCGGATGGTCGGGCTCTAGCCGAGCCGCCCCATCAGTTCGACTTCCGCCCCGTCCCGTACGGCGGTGTAGAAACACGTCCGGCGGTTGGTGTGACAGGCCGGGCCTTCCTGCCGGACCAGCATCAGCAGGCAATCGCGGTCGCAATCGAAGCGCATCTCGACCAGGGTCTGCACATGGCCCGAACTTTCGCCCTTGGCCCAGAACGCCTGCCGCGAGCGCGACCAATAGGTGACATGCCCGCCCTCAAGGGTGCGCCGGATGCTGGCCTCATTCATCCAGGCCATCATCAGAACTTCGCGCGTGTCGATGTCCTGGGCAATGGCGGGGATCAGGCCCTGCGCATCGAAGCGCAGGCTTGCGGGGTCGAATTTCATCACGGGTCCTTTGCGCGGGCGATCTGGGGGGCTATGTATCCGGGACGTCCAGAGGAGAAAAGCCGCGATGGCCGAAAGCGACCTGATCAATCTTTATTCCAAGCGCATTCTGGCGCTGGCCGCCGACATACCGCATCTGGGCCGCTTGGAAGCCCCCATGGGCACGGCCAGGGTGCGCGCGCCGCTGTGCGGGTCGGTGGTGACGGTCGATCTGGATCTGGACGACGGGCGGATCAGCCGGTTCGCGCAGGACGTGAAGGCCTGCGCGCTGGGACAGGCTGCGGCCTCGGTTGTGGGGGCGGGCATTCTGGGCACCACCCCCGCGCAGGTCGCCAAGGCCCGTGCGCAACTGGCCGCCATGCTGAAGCAGAATGGCCCGGCCCCGGATGCGCCTTTTACAGGGCTTGAAGTGCTGAAGGCGGCGCGGGACTACACCAACCGCCATGCCTCGATCCTGCTGAGCCTTGATGCCGCGCTGCAAGCCATCGAGGCCAGCGGCAAGACCGTCAGCGCCTGACACTTTTCACCGCAACAGACTGTTCCAAAAAAGAAAACGCCGCACTCCCGGGCTCTGGGAGGCGGCGTAAGTAAGGGCGGTACCGGAGCCGGGTTCGGACGGGCAGGACCGAACCGGGCGGACCATTGGGGATGGAATTTTCCGGTCTCGCAGGCAGATCAGAACGTGGCAAGCAATGCCGGCAGGTGGAGGAGCGACACAAAGGTCACACCGAGAGCGGCAACACCGACGAGATCTTTCCAAAGCGTCTGAGACGAGCGGTTCAGCGCGGTTCTGACATCCTGGATCATCGGGGTTCCCTCCGGTCACATCTGATATGTTCTTGGTATGTTCCATTCCGAGTCGTGTAAAGAACTTTTTAGGAACATTTAACGGAACACGAAGATCGGACCGGGCAGATTTCATGCCTCCGGCGGGAGTATTTGGTCCAAGAAGAAAGGGTTAGCCCGCGCGCAAAAGCGCCAGCGCCTGATCCTGTTCCAGCAGCCACAGAAGGTGACGCGCGGCGGCGCCACGTGGCGAGGAGAGGGTAGAATCAATGGCCAGCAGCGCGCGGGCATCGTCGCGGGCGGTTTCCATCAGGCCGGACTGGCTGTCCAGATCGGCCACGCGGAACCGGGGCAGGCCCGATTGCGCGACGCCGATCATGTCGCCGGCCCCGCGCATGGCAAGATCTTCCTCGGCCAGCCGAAAGCCGTCTTCGCTATCACGCAGCAGGGTGAGTCGGCGGCGGGCGCTGTCGGTCAGCGGGGTGTCGTAAAGCAGCAGGCAGGTGGATTTCTCGGTGCCGCGCCCGACCCGGCCGCGCAACTGGTGCAACTGGGCGAGGCCGAAATGCTCGGCCCCTTCGATGACCATGATCGAGGCGTTAGGCACATCCACGCCAACCTCGATCGCGGTCGTCGCCACCAGAACGCGCGTGGTGCCGGCGATGAAATCGGCCATGGCGGCATCCTTGCGCTCGGGCGGCATCTGGCCGTGGACAAGCCCGACATTGCCGTCGCCCAGGCGCGCACGCAGCGCCTTGAAGCGCTCTTCGGCGGCGGTGGCGTGATGGGTTTCGCTTTCCTCGACCAGCGGGCAGACCCAATAGGCCTGGCGGCCCTCGGTGATGGCCTGGCGCAGGTGATCGACCACTGAATCCAGTTTCTCCGCCGCCATCAGCGCGGTCTTGATCGGGGTGCGGCCCGGTGGTTTCTCGTTCAGGATCGACAGATCCATATCGCCGTATTGGGTCAGCGCCAGCGAACGGGGGATCGGCGTCGCGGTCATCACCAGAACATCCGGGCGCAGCCCCTTGCGGGTCAACTCCAGCCGCTGGCGGACGCCAAAGCGGTGCTGTTCGTCGATCACGACAAGACGCAGGTCGGCGAAGCCCACATCGGGTTGAAACACCGCATGGGTGCCGCAGAGGATCTGGATTTTTCCCTCGGCCAGCGCCGCCAGTTTTGTCGCGCGGGCGGTGCCGGTGTCGCGGCCGGTCAGAACCTCCATCCGCACGCCGGCGGCCGCGACCAGCGGGGCGAGGCCCGCGGCATGCTGACGGGCAAGGATCTCGGTCGGGGCCATCATCACCCCCTGCCCGCCGGCCTCGACCGCGGCCAGAAGGGCCATCAGAGCGACAAGGGTCTTGCCCGCGCCCACATCGCCCTGAAGCAACCGGTTCATCCGGTGCGGGGCAGCCATGTCCGACTGAATTTCGGCAATGGCACGGGTCTGGGCCCCGGTGGGGGCGTAGGGCAGGCTTGCCAGAACCCTGTCCTGCAACTGGCCGGTGGCGCGGTTTTCTCGTCCAGCCTGCTTGCGGGCGTGCGCGCGGGCCAGCGCCAGGGTCAACTGATGCGCGAAGAGTTCATCATAGGCCAGACGGGTGCGGGCTGGCGCCGAGGGAGCCAGATCGGCGCCGCTTTTAGGGTGATGTGCCGCGTGCAGGGCTGCCGCGAAGTCCGGCCAGTTCCGGGACGACAGCAGCGGACCGTCGATCCATTCGGACATCTCGGGCAACAGCGCCAACGCCCCTTGCGCGGCCTTGGTCATGGTTTTCTGGGTGATCCCGGCGGTCAACGGGTAAACCGGTTCAAACTCTGGCAGCTTGGCCGCGTCCGCCTCGGGCAGGACATAATCCGGGTGGGCGATCTGCGCCTGGCCGTCGAAAAATTCCAGCTTGCCCGAGATCGTCCGCGCCTCGCCCACAGGCAGCAACTCTTGCAGGTAGCGCGGATTGGGCCGGAACCACACCAGCGTGATCGTGGTTTGCGCGTCCTCGACCAGCACGCGATAGGGGCGGCCCTTGCGAGCGGGCGGATAGTGCGCCAGCACCTTGGCGCTGACCGTGACCACCGCACCCTGCGGCACGCCCTGGGCGCTGGCACGCGGGCGACGGTCCACACAACTGGTGGGCAGGGTGAACAGCAGATCACGCGGTTTGGTGATCTGCACCTGCTCCAGCGCTTGCGCGGTTTTTGGGCCGATCCCCGGCAGGGTTGTCAGCGCCGCAAAGAGCGGAAACAGGGCTTGGGGCCGTCCGCTCATGCGCCGTCGATCAGTGCGCGCCAGGCGTCTTCGTCGATGGTCTCGACGCCAAGATCGACGGCTTTCTTCGCCTTCGACCCGGCCCCCGGTCCCGCGACCACCAGATCGGTTTTCTTCGACACCGACCCCGATACCTTGGCGCCCATGGCCTCGGCCCGCGCCTTGGCTTCGGCCCTTGTCATGGTTTCCAGGTTGCCGGTGAAGACCACCGTCTTGCCGGCCAGCGGCGAGCCTTCGGTCTGCGGTGCCGCCACGGGCTGGATGCGCAGATGTGCGATCAGCCGGTTGATCGAGGCGCGCTCGGCCTCTTGTCCCAGCGTCGTGACCAGGCTGTCGGCCATGACCGCGCCGATGCCGTCGATAGACAGGAAGTCCTCCATCGCCTCGGCGTTCTCGGCCGCCGCCTCGGCGGTTTCTGCCAGCGCCTCCCAGGTGCCGAAGTGGCGGGCCAGAAGCTTGGCGGCGGCCTCGCCGATGTGGCGGATGCCAAGCGAGAAGATCAGGCGATCGAGCGGGATTTCGCGTTTCTCCTCGATGGCGGCAAAAAGGTTGGTGGCCGATTTCTCGCCCCAACCCTCGCGGTTCTTCACCTGTTGCAGGCCGCTGCCAAAGCGCTCCTGCAGCGCGAATATGTCGGCGGGTTCGGCGATCCAGCCATCGGCGTGAAACTGTTCGACCTGCTTGGCGCCCAGACCCTCGATGTCGAAGGCCGCGCGGGAGACGAAGTGTTTCAGCTTTTCGACCGCCTGCGCGGGGCAGATCAGGCCGCCGGTGCATCGGCGCACGGCATCGCCCTCCTCGCGCACCGCGTCCGATCCGCAGCGCGGGCAGGTGGTCGGGAAGACATAGGGCGCGGCATCCTTGGGGCGGCGCGACAGATCCACATCGGCGACCTTGGGGATCACGTCCCCGGCGCGGTAGACCTGCACCCAGTCGCCTTCGCGAATGTCCTTGCCGTCGCGGATGGGCAGGCCATCCCCGCCCCGCCCGGCGATGTAATCCTCGTTGTGCAGTGTGGCGTTGGAGACCACGACCCCGCCGACTGTGACGGGTGTCAGCCGGGCCACCGGGCTGAGTGCCCCGGTGCGGCCGACCTGGATTTCGATCCTTTCCAGATGGGTCCAGGCCAGTTCGGCGGGAAACTTGTGGGCAATGGCCCACCGCGGCGTGGTCGAGCGCACGCCAAGCCGGCCCTGATAGGCAAGGCTGTCCACCTTGTAGACCACCCCGTCGATATCATAGCCCAGATCGGCGCGCTGGTGTTCGATCTGTCGGTAGTGCTCCAGAAGTGCGCCAACGTCGGTGCAAACGCGGGTCAACGGGTTGATCTGGAACCCGAGCGAGCTGAGTTGCGCCAGCGCCTCGAACTGGGTCTCGGCCAAGGGGGCAGAGAGTTCTCCCCAACCGTATGCGAAGAAACGCAGCGGGCGGGCCGCGGTGATGCGGGCATCCAGCTGGCGCAGCGACCCGGCGGCGGCGTTGCGCGGATTGGCGAAGGTCTTGTCTCCGGCCTCGGCCTGGCGCTGGTTCAGGGCCGCGAAATCCTGGTGGCTCATATAGACTTCGCCGCGCACCTCCAGCACTTCGGGGGCACCGGAGATTTCGGTGGGAATATCGGCGATCGTGCGGGCATTCGCGGTCACGTTTTCACCCACGGTCCCGTCGCCGCGCGTGAGCGCATTGATCAGCCGGCCACCTTCATAGCGCAAGGACAACGACAGCCCGTCGATCTTGGGTTCTGCCGTCAACGCCAGCTGTGCTTCGTCACCCAGCCCAAGGTACTTGCGCACGGATTTGACGAATTCGGCAACATCCTCGTCCTCGAACGCATTGCCCAGCGACAGCATCCGCTGGGCATGGGCGGTCTTGCCAAAGCCCTCCGCCACCGGCGCCCCCACCTGATCGGAAGGGCTGTCGGTACGCTTGAGATGCGGAAACTTCTCTTCAATAACCGCGTTGCGCCGTTTGAGCCGGTCATAGTCGGCATCCGAAATCTCGGGCGCGTCATGGGTATGGTAAGCGGCGTTGGCGCGGGCCAGTTCATCGGCCAGCCGCGCCAGTTCTTCGCGGGCGGCTGCCTCATCCAGCTTGTCGATGTCGATCTCGGCCATGCTGCCCCCCCTGCGCTACAGGCAAGGTGATAGGCACCTCATCAGCCGAGGTCCAGTCTCTCCGTCACCGTGGCCTACGCCTGAAGCGCAAGGGTGGCCGCGTCGGTTTCGGGGTCGCGCAGCACATAGCCCCGGCCCCAGACGGTTTCGATGTAGTTGTCGCCGCCGGTGGCCTGGCTGAGCTTCTTGCGCAGCTTGCAGATGAACACGTCGATGATCTTCAACTCGGGCTCGTCCATGCCCCCATAAAGATGGTTGAGGAACATCTCCTTGGTCAGGGTGGTGCCCTTGCGCAGCGAAAGCAACTCCAGCATCTGGTATTCCTTGCCGGTCAGATGCACCGGGGTTTCGCCCGCCGCAACGGTCTTGGCATCCAGATTGACCGTGATCTTCCCGGTCCGGATCAGCGAATGCGAATGCCCCTTGGACCGGCGCACGATGGCATGGATGCGGGCGATCAGTTCCTCGCGATGGAACGGCTTGGTCAGATAGTCATCCGCACCAAAGCCGAACCCCTTGATCTTGTTCTCGGTATCGTCTGCCCCCGACAGGATCAGGATCGGCGTTTCAACCTTGGCCATGCGCAACTGGCGCAAGACCTCGTGCCCGTTCATGTCCGGCAAGTTCAGATCAAGAAGGATCAGGTCGTAATCGTACAGCTTCGCGAGATCGACCCCTTCCTCCCCCAAATCCGTGGAATACACGTTCAGATTGGCATGGGTCAGCATCAGTTCGATGCTTTTCGAGATCGTCGGGTCATCCTCGACCAGCAGCACACGCATTTTGAGCCCTCCGCAACAGCTACCGTAATACGGTTAACGTGACCAAGTATCGTTAACTGCGCGTTACTTTCGCCGACCCGCCGACGGATACCCCTAAACTTGTCTGTATTTCTGCAAGCTTGTGGTCTTCAGAGCATCTTCGCCGAACCGGTCCACGGCCATCGCCCAACTTTCAAGTTCGTCGTCGGACAGATGGTATCGAGACTTGGCCTCGTCCCGAGTAAGAAGGCCGAATTTGACCGCCTTGACAACCGTTGCCTTGCGACTCGCCACCCAACGCTGGGTTCTGGCCGACGGCAGATCGGCGCGCGACAGGGTAGATCCGTCCGGCAGCTTGACCAGACGGGGACCGTCTACTTTCTTGAGATACATAACTTTTTCCCTCACTAACCACGTGAGAGATGGTGCGCGGGGCATATTAATGGGCTCTGAAATCGCCCTCTTGTTTGTCCTTACACTTTTCCTATATTTTGGCGCCTGTTCCCGTGAAATCGAGATGTCGGACATATGACCCAGACCCTGAATTCCCTTGGCTTTGCCAAACCCGAGGCCGAGACCCGCGTGGTCGTGGCCATGTCGGGCGGCGTGGACAGCTCTGTCGTGGCCGCGCAACTGGCTGAGGACGGGTATGACGTGGTGGGCGTCACGCTGCAGCTTTACGATCACGGCGCGGCCCTGGCCAAGAAGGGTGCCTGTTGCGCCGGGCGCGATATCCACGATGCGCGCCGCGTCGCCGAGGAAATGGGGTTTCCGCACTATGTTCTTGATTACGAGAACATTTTCCAGGAAGCGGTGATCGATGAATTCGCCGATGCCTACCTGGGCGGTGCGACCCCGGTGCCTTGCATCCGCTGCAACGAGCGGGTCAAGTTCAAGGATCTTCTGGAAACCGCCAAGGATCTGGACGCCGATTGCATGGCCACTGGCCATTACATCCAGCGCAAGGTTGGCCCACATGGGCCCGAGTTGCATGCGGCCGTCGATGCGGCGCGGGATCAGAGCTATTTCCTGTTCTCGACCACGCCGGAACAGCTCAGCTACCTGCGGTTCCCGCTGGGTCACCTGCCAACCAAGGATGCGACACGGGCGCTGGCGGCGAAATACGGGCTGGCGGTGGCGGGCAAGCCCGACAGCCAGGACATCTGTTTCGTGCCGGATGGCAACTACGCCAGCGTGATCGAGAAACTGCGGCCCGGGGCCGCCGATCCCGGTGAAATCGTCGACATGGACGGCAATGTGCTGGCCCAGCACCGGGGGGTGATTCACTACACCATCGGTCAACGCCGGGGTCTGGGAATCGGCGGTCTGAGCGAACCGCTGTATGTCGTGCGGCTGGATCCCGACAGCCGCCGCGTCGTGGTCGGCCCGAAAGAGGCGCTGAGCACCCGCATCGTGCCGGTGCGCGAGATCAACTGGCTGGGCGACGCTCCCTTCACCAGCCGGGCGGAATGGCATGTCTCAACCAAGATCCGCTCGACCCGCCCGCCGCGCGAGGCGATCCTGCGGCCCACCGGGGACACCACCGCCGAGGTGGAACTGCTGACGCCCGAAGAAGGGGTCAGTCCGGGACAGGCTTGCGTGTTCTATGACAGCGGCTCCACACGAGTGCTGGGCGGCGGCTGGATCTGGCGCGGCGCGTGATCGGACGGTCCTCGTCTGGAGGGCGGTGGACGCCTCCGGCGGGAGTATTTTTCCAAGAAGAAAGAGCGCGCTGCGCAAGCGGTCCGGGCCTGCGTTTCAGGGGAGGCCGTGGCGGTTTTTCACGCAGCGCGGGATCCTTCCAGGGCGGCAACGCCCCTAGCGCGCGGCGCCAAGGCCGTCCAGAACCGCGCGGGCGGCGCGCAGGCCGGGGGCCTCGCCGCCCCGGCCCAGGGCCTGCATGGTCTGGCGGGCCGCCTGATGCTGGGCCGTCGGATCGGCCATAACGTCGGCCAATGCACGGGCCATCGGTTCGGGCCGGCAGTTTTCGCCCAGAAATTCGGGCACCACCCGGCTGTCGGTGATGATGTTGACCAGCGTGACCGTGTCGATCAGGGCCATGCGCTGCATGATCTTCATGGTCAACCACGCCATGTCGTAGCCGATCACCATGGGCGTGTCGGCGGCGGCCAATTCCAAAGAGACCGTGCCCGAGGCGGCCAGCGCGACATCGGCGGCCGCGAAAGCGGCGCGCTTTTCCGGCCCGTCCCCGCCGTCCAGCAGATGCAGGGGCTGTGGCCAGTTGGCCGTCAATTGCCGAACCAGATCAGCCACATGCGGGGCTGCGGGCAGCAGAACCTGCAGGTTGGGATGGCGGTCCTTCAGCAATGTCAGGGCGGCGCCGAAGCGCGGGATCAGGCGCGTGACCTCGCCCTTTCGTGACCCCGGCAGGGCCAGTACCAGCGGCGCGGATTCAGCAATGCCAAGGCGTTGGCGCAGGGCTGCAACCTCGGCCGGGCCGGCCTGTGGCTGGGTGACAACCGGGTGCCCGACGAAGTCGCAACGCAGGCCCACGGCCTCCATATAGGGCGGCTCGAAGGGCAGAAGGGCCAGCACCTGATCCACATGGGCGGCCATTTTTTGCGCGCGCCTGGGCCGCCAGGCCCAGACCGAGGGTGCAACATAATGGACGATGCGGATACCCGGGTCAGCAGCGCGCACGATCCTGGCCACCCGCAGACAGAAGTCCGGACTGTCGATGGTGACCAGCGCATCGGGTCTGGCCGCCAACACGGCTTCGGCGGTCTGGGCGATGCGGCGTTTCAGATGCCGGTACTTCGGCAGGATCTCGGCCAGCCCCATGACCGACAGTTCCTGCATCGGAAACAGGCTGTCCATGCCTTGCGCCTGCATGGCCGGGCCAGCAATGCCCTGGAACGAGATGTCGGGCTCCAGTTCCTTCAGGCCTGCCAGCAGGGATGCGCCGAGATTGTCGCCAGAGGCTTCGCCCGCGATCACGAACAGTCGCGTCACCTGCTGTCTCCGGCCGGGCGCACCCACAGGAACAGGCCCGCGGCATCGGCGCGGCGGACCACCTCGTCGCGGTCCAGAACCATGACGCCCTCGGCTTCGACCACGATCCCGGCCAGGCCCGCCTCGGCCACGCGGGCGACGGTATCGACGCCGATCACCGGCAGATCGATGCGGCGATCCTGCCCCGGCTTCGGCCCCTTGAACAACACGCCACGCGCGCCGTCGGGGTTGGGGCGGCAGGCGTCGGCGATCTGGGCCACATGGGCCAGCATCCGGTCGGTTCCGGGCGCGGCTTCGATCGCCAGGGCCTGACCCTGGGCCACCACGGCCCCCTGCCCCACGTCCACCGCCGCCATCACCGACACGATACGGGCCGCGCGGGCGGCATCCTTGCGGTCGCGGTCCGACGGTTGGGCCGCCGTCAGGACGCCGGGTTCGGGCAGCAGGTCCGGGGCGAGGTCATGCGCCGCGCGAATCGTGAACCCCTCGCCTTCGAAAATACCCAGCACCGTGCGCAGCAACCCGTCATCGCCGCCCTTGATGGCCGAAACGAATTTCGGGGCCAGAGCCATGGTTTTCAGGTCGAACTTGCGCGCATCGATCCGCGGACGCCCCACGACGCCTGCGAAGACCAGGTCCTGCACCCCGGCCTTGCGCAGCGCCTTGAACAGCGCGCCCAGCTTTTCCACCCGGAACGGGATCAGGTCCAGCCCGTCGGGATTGTCGGCGGGAAATCCTTCCATCTCGGCAAGAATCACCTCGCGCCCGCGCGCGCGCAGGGTGCGGGCCAGGTGGACCGGCAACACTCCGCGTCCTGCGATCATTCCAACGGGACCGGCCATCGGTTATTTCGGAGTCAGGAAGTGGCGGTCGGAGTCCGACTGCAAGAAGGCCACGATTTCCTGCACATAGGGGCTGGTGGTTTCCTGTCCCAGCCGCGTCACGCGCTCCATGAAAGCGCCCTCACCCTGCGCCAGCATCTGGAACGCGGCGCGCAGGGCGGTGATGTCCGAGCGGTTCACGCCCTTGCGCTTGAGGCCGACGAGGTTCAGCCCGTCCAACTCGCCACGCGGGCCTTGCACAAGTCCGTAGGGCATCACGTCGTTGGTCACCATGGTCACCGCGCCGATGATGGCGCCCCGACCGATGCGGACGAACTGATGGATGCCGGACAGGCCGCCGATGATGACATCGTCGGCAATGACGCAATGGCCGGCCAGGGCTGCCTGGTTGGCCAGGATCACCCGGTTGCCCACCTGCACGTCGTGGCCCACATGGGCACCGGTCATGAACAGGCAGTCGTCGCCGACGCTGGTGATGCCGCCGCCGCCCTCGGTGCCGGTGTTCATGGTGGCGCCTTCGCGGATGCGGTTGCGCTTGCCCACCACCAACCGGGTTCTTTCCCCCTTGAACTTCAGATCCTGGGGGATCTCGCCGATCACCGCGCCGGGAAACAGGATCGTGGCCTCGCCGACCTCGGTGCGCCCGGTCACCACCACATGGCTTTTCAGAACCACGTCCGCTGCCAGCGACACCTCGGCGCCGACCACGCAGAACGGGCCGATCTCGACCCGGTCGCCAATCATGGCACCGGGTTCGATCACCGAGGAGGGGTGGATACTGGCCGTGGGCGCGATGCTCACCGGCTCAGGCTCCGCGCCGGTCGATCATGGCGGTGAATTCGCATTCCGCGGCAACCTCGCCATCCACAGTCGCCTTCCCGGCGAATTTCCACACCTTGCCGCCGCCGCGCAGGGCATCGACGCGCAACTCAAGGATGTCGCCCGGGACCACCTTGCGGCGGAACTTGCACTTGTCGACGCCCATGAAGTAGACGACCGCGCCGCTGTCCACCAGTTCCAGCGAGAGCGAAACCATCACCGCCGAGGTCTGGGCCAGCGCCTCGATGATCAGCACGCCGGGAAACACCGGAAGGCCCGGGAAATGGCCCTGGAACTGCGGTTCGTTCATCGACACGCATTTGACGCCCACGGCGCTTTTCGACGGGACGATATCCTTGACCTTGTCCAGGAAAAGGAAGGGGTAGCGATGCGGGATCGCCCGTTGAATGAGGTCGATATCAGCCGTGGTAGGGATCGTGTCGCTCATGCTCGCATCCGATTTGCAGTCATTGCCTGCGTTTGGGTAGCAACTGACGGGGCCGGAAACAAGCGCAGGGCGCTATTGTGCGTCCGGGTCCGTGGTCGGGGTAGCATCCGGGGCCGTCGCGGGGTCGTCGGGGACCGGATCGTTGTCCGCCTCGGGATCGGCCACGGCCACGGACCCGGACCCGACCAGTTCGTCGATGGTGGCGATGGCCCGTTCGGTAATGTCCACGCCCTCCACGGCGAAGATCACCGCATCGCGATCCAGCAGGACCGACGCCCCGGCGGCGCGCAGAACCTCGATCAGGGCCGGGCCGATCAGCGACAGGAAGCGCTGGCGTTCCTGTTCGAACTTCCGCTGCAGCGCCAGCGCCTTGCGATCCTGTTCCTGCCGGATCTTCTGAACCCGCGCATCGAAGGCATCGGCCTTTTGCGCGAAAGTCGCGGCATCCAGCAGGCTGCGCTCTTCGGTCAGGGCCAGTTCTTCGGCGATCAGTTCGGCTTCGATCCGGCGATTCTCGGCCTCCAGCGTGGTGCGCTCGGCCCCCAACTCCTGCTGCACCCGAATCCCGAAAAGCGAGCGCAGGAAGATCGCATCCTGATCCAGCGTTGCCACCGGCAGGCTGGCGATCGGAGCATTCGTCACCACGGCCTGCTGGGCCACCGCCGGCCAAGCCGCCGTCAGCGCCAGGGCCAGAAGGGCCGCAGGTCCTCGCCAAAGATCAGAAACGGGTCGAGACCGTGAAGTTGAAGTTCCGCACTTCGTCATAGTCTTCCTTCTCGATCGCGCGGGTAAAGTCGAACCGCAGCGGGCCGATCGGCGTTTCCCAGAACACTGTCGCGCCGATCACCTGGCGCAGATGGAAGGCATCGTCCACCGTGCCGTTTGTTCCCTGGGTGATGTCCAGCCCCCAGATCGAGCCAAAGTCGTAGAAGAAGCCGCCGCGGATGCCGTATTCTTCGGGCAGGCCCAGCGGGAAGTCGGCTTCCAGGCTGACCCCGAAGGCAAAGTTGCCGCCCAGGGCATCCTCGTTGATGGCCGTGGTGTCACGCGGACCAAGACCGTTCCGCTTGAAGCCCCGCACCGTGCCGCCGCCGCGATAGCGATCAATAACCCGGCTGGAGCCGTCGAAGAAGTTCAGCGCCTGTCCGATGAAGTTGGCGGTCAGTCCGATATCCTCGTTGAACACCTTGGTGCCATAGTCGGCGGTAACGATGGTTTCGACGAAATTGGTCTGCCCGCCCAGCCCGGCGAAATTCTGCCGGAACTCGAACCCGTAGCGGGTGTTCGGGTCCAGGCTGGTCCGGCGCGAGTTGAAGTTGTACGCGTAGCCAAGGGCACTGGTGGTCAGGGCACCCGCCTCGTTCTGGATGATGATCGAACTTTCGTCGCTGACCTGCGAAACATCATCGTCGGACAGGCGATAGTTCAGCTCAAGACGACCGTTGTCGCTGATCGGGAAGCTGATCGACGGCTCGAACCCAAGACTGGTGGTGTTGAAGAAGGCGCTGTATTGCTCTGTCGCCTGATAGTAGATGTCGAAGACACCGGTGACATTGCGTCCCAGCAGGGCCGGTTCGATAAAGCGCAGTTGCGAATCCACGTTGTCGACCCCACCCGCGATGCTGAAATCAAGCTGCTGGCCGCGCCCCAGGAAGTTGCGTTCGCTCAGGCCGAATACCAGCCCGACGCCGTCCTCCAGCGAGAAATTTGCGCCCAGTTGCAACGACCCGGTCGGCTGTTCCTCGACATTCACATCGACGATCACCCGGTCCGGGGCGGTGCCTTCGCGGGCGTTGACATCCGCCAAGGTGAAGAACCCCAGAGCCCGGATACGCTCGGCGCTTTCGCGGATCTCGCGCGGGTTGAACGGGTCGCCCTCGACGATGCGGAACTGGCTGCGGATCACCCGGTCCAGCGTGGTGGAGTTGCCTTCGATGTCGATGCGCTCCACGAAGATGCGCGGGCCGCGGGTCAGGTTGAAGGTCAGGTTCAGGGTCAGGTTGGCATCATCGCGGTCGATCACCGGATCGGCACGGATGAAATCGATGCCCTCCTCGATCGCGCGACGCTCCAGCCGGGCGATGGTGTCGTCCAGCCGCGCCGGCGAATAGGTCTGGCCCTTGCGGATCTTGATCGCGCGGTCGAACAGCGCCAGATCCAGGCCCGGCACGTCGGTAGACAGATCCACGGTACCGATCTTGAACTTCTGGCCTTCCTCGACGTTAAAGGTCAGGAAGAACGCATCCCGCTCGCGCGAGAATTCGGGGGTGACGGACAGCACCCGGAAATCGACGAAGCCGCGCGACCGGTAGAAATCGGTCAGCACCTGGCGGTCGAACTGGATGCGGTCGTCGATATAGGTGTCGCGGCGCACAAGCTGGCGAAACAGCCCGGCCTGCTTGGTGCTCAGCGCCTGACGCAAACGGCGGTCCGAATAGCTGCGGTTGCCGACAAAGCTGATGCGCTCGACCTCGACCACGGCGCCCTCGGTCACTTCGAAGACCAGATCGACGCGGTTCTGGCTGCGCGGGATGATCTTGGGGGTCACCGTGGCGGCAAAACGGCCGGCCTGGAAATAGGCGTCGGTGATGGCCCGGGCATCGGCAGCGGCGATCGTCGGGCTGTAGACCCGGCGTGGTTGCGACGACAGCAGGGCCTGCAGGATGTCGTCGTTCAGCCGGCGATTGCCCTCGATGCTGATCTGGTTGATGGTCGGGAACTCGGTGACGATGAAGGTCAGGGTATTGCGCCCGGCCTCGATCTCGACGGCCTCGAACAGGCCCGAGCCGAGAATCCGCTGCTTCGCATCGTTGATCTGGCCCGTGGTGACCCGCTGGCCCTGTTCGATCCCGGCATAGGTCAGAACTGTCGAATCATCGATCCGCTGATTGCCTTCGACCCGGATCGCGCCATACGAAGATTGCGCCAGCACCGCCCCGTTGCCGATCAGGCAGAGCATCGTGATCGCCATTACGGCGACCCACACCACTTGTCTACGCAGCGCGCCCGTTGCCATATGCCTGCCCTCGCCCTTCTGCTTCTTTGCATCAGGGGTTAGTGCGGGACCGCCAAGATGTCAAAACCACACTGCACCGATGGCGCGGATATCGCGCAGCCACGCCACAGTTTCGCGGTATTCAGGGGCAGAAAATATCGTTTGTGACGGCAAAGATCATCAGCGACAGGATCAGCGCCAATCCGCCGGCCATCAGCACCCGCAAGGCGCGGTCGCTGGGTGCCGAGCCGGTAACCGCCTCCCATGCATGGAACACCAGATGCCCGCCATCAAGAACCGGCACCGGAAACAGGTTGATCAACCCTACCGCCGTGGACAGCACCGCGATGAACCAGATGAAGCTTACCGCGCCCTGGCTGGCCGCCGCACCCGAGGTTTCGGCAATGCCGATGGGGCCGCTCAGGTTGCACGAGGAAATCGCGCCGGTGATCATGTGGTAAAGGCCTGACAGGCTCTGCTGGACGATGTTGCCAACTTGGCTGAAACCGAAGCCAAGCGCCGTGATCGGCCCCAGCGTCTCGGTCTCGGGCACGAAGAACAGCCCGCCGGTGACGCCGATCAGATAGCGCTGCTCAAAGCCGCCATCCTCGCTGGGCACATCCACTTCGCGCGGGGTCAGGGTCATCGGGAAGGCGTCGCCGTCGCGCCAGACCTCAAGGTCCAGCGGAGCGCCGTTCGAGATCAGGACCGCGCTGCGCAGATCCTCGAACGAGGATATCCGGGTATCCCCCACCGACAGGATCACATCCCCGGTTTCCAGCCCGGCGTCCATCGCCGCCGATTGTGGCGTGACCGAGGTGACCAGCGGCGGATACGGATAGGGGCCGGGGAAAGTCAGTTCGCGCCCGTCGCGTTCCACCGTGTAGTCCAGTTCGGGTGCCACCGGCAGGTTGTTCACAAAAGTGCCGAAGCCGCTGAAGTCGGGCACGTCGCGGCCGTGGATCTCGACGATCTGGTCGCCGGGCATCAAGGCCTGGGCGCCAAAGGGCATGGGCCGCAGTTCCGCGATGGTCAGCGGCGCCTTGGCCTGCCCCTGGAACATCGCGATCAAGGCAAAGACGATGATCGACAGGACGAAATTGAACACCGGCCCTGCCGCCACCGTGGCCGAGCGCGCCCACAAGGGCGCGTCATGCATGGTGCGGCGACGCTCCGCCGGGTGCATTTGCTCCAGCGCCCGCGCATCCTTGCCCGAGGCCGCATCGCTGTCGCCCAGGAACTTGACGTAGCCGCCCAGAGGCAGCGCCGCGATCTGCCAGACGGTACCGCGCCGGTCCGTCCAGCGGGCCAGGACGGGGCCGAAGCCCAGCGAGAACACCTCGGCATGGATCCCGCTCCAGCGTCCGACGATGTAATGGCCGTATTCATGCACCGCCACGATGACCGACAGGGCCACCACGAAAGCTGCGATCGTATAGGCCAGGCTGCCGAAGCTGGGGATCAATCCGATGAGTTCCAAGGGCTGGAATCGTCCTTCTTGCAAATGTGTGCCGACGTGCGGCCTTGAGCGGTCAGGCCGCGGTCACGCGTGCGACCTCATCTCTGGCGATTTGGTCCACATGCAGGACATTATCAAGGGTCGGGGCCGCAGACAGGGCCGGATCGCCCGCAAGTCGGGTCAAAACCCCGTCAACCGCTGCCGCCATGTCCAGAAATCCGATGCGTCCGGCGATGAACAGGTCCAGCGCCCTCTCCTTGGCACCGTTGAAGGCCGCCCCGGTCAGACCGCCCGCCGCCATCACAGCGTGGGCCAGCCGCAGCGCGGGGTAGCGGGCCGGGTCGGGGGCGCGAAACGTCAACGCGCCCACCTGCGCCAGATCCAGCCGCGCCACTGGCAGATCGCGCCGCTCGGGCCAGTTCAGCGCATAGCCGATGGCGTGGCGCATGTCCGGCGCGCCCACATGGGCCATCAGCGCGCCGTCGCGAAAGCCAACCAGCGCATGGATCAGGCTTTCGGGATGGACCACGGTTTCGATCTTCTCGGGCGCGATGTCGAAGAATTCATGGGTTTCGATCAGCTCCAGCGCCTTGTTGAACATCGACGCGCTGTCGATGGTGATGCGCTGGCCCATGTCCCAGTTGGGATGGTTCGAGGCTTCGGCCACCGTGGCCTTCGCCAGCCGCTCCAACGGCCAGTCGCGGAACGCGCCGCCGGACGCGGTGATGACGATGCGCTCCACCGCCTCCATTTCCTCGCCCACCAGCGCCTGGAACACCGCTGAATGCTCACTGTCCACCGGCAGGATACGGGCGCCATGGGCGCGGGCCTCGGCCATAAGCAGCGGCCCGGCGCAGACCAGGCTTTCCTTGTTGGCCAGCGCCAGCGTGGTGCCGTGGCGCAGGGCGCGCAGGCCGGGCGCCAGCCCCGCCGCGCCGACGATGGCCGACATGATCCAGTCCGCCGGACGGTCCGCCGCCTCGATCAGCGCCTCGGGGCCCGCAGCCGTGGCGATGCCGCTGCCGGACAGGGCAGCCTTCAGATCATTGTGGCGGGCAGGATCGGCGGTCACCGCCAGTTCGACCTGAAACTCGCGCGCCTGCGCGGCCAGCTTGTCGATGTTCTGGCCCCCGGTGAGGGCCACGACCTGAAACTCGCAACGCCGGCGGCGGATCAGGTCAAGCGTGCTGCAACCGATGGATCCGGTCGCCCCGAAAATAGAGATCCGGCGCATCGCTCATCCGCCCCCCGGCGGAAACGGGACCACCTGTTCCACCAGAAGGAACAGCACCGCTGCGCCCAGAACCCCGTCGAACCGGTCGAAAAAGCCGCCGTGGCCGGGCAACAGGTTCGAACTGTCCTTGACGCCGACCTGCCGTTTCAGCGCGCTTTCGGCGATGTCGCCCATCTGCGACGCCATCGACAGCGCGATGGATATTCCGATGACCTGTGAACCGGCCATCGAGGTCTTGAAGGCGACGAAGCCGACCAGCCCTGCCGCCACCCAGCCCGCCACCGTGCCGGACCAGGTTTTCTTGGGGCTGACGCGCGGCCAGAATTTCGGCCCGCCGAAGGTCTTGCCGGCGAAATAGCCCGCCACATCGGTGGCGATCACGATTCCCAGCAGCCAGACTAGCCATTTCCACGAGATGTTCTCGCGCAGGTCCACAAGACCGTAGCCCGCCAGCAGGACCATCACCGAGAACAGCGCGAAGGCCAGCGGCTGACGCCTGGCTTGCCCCACACCCAGCAGCGCGGGCAGCATCAGCAGCGGCACGCCGTAGCCATCCGGAACCAGCGACAAAACAAGGCTGGCCACGCCGGCCGCCACCGCCACCAGCAGGCTGCGCGACACCCCGGTCATGGTTGCCAGTTCCCAAGTGATCAGGGCGACCGCCACGGCCACGAAGCCAACGAACCAGATGCCGCCCAGATAGATCGCTGCGATGGCCACTGACACCAGCACAACCGACGATGCGATCCGCGGCCCCAGATCTGCCCAACGTCCCTTGCCGGTTTTGGCCGATGGCTGTTGGTTGCCGGTCATCCCGGCAAAACGGCTCCGAAACGCCGCTCGCGTCCGCCGAAGGTCAGCAGGATGTCCGCGAAATGCTGGGGCGAGAAATCCGGCCACAGCGTGGGGGTGAATTCATACTCGGCATAGGCCGACTGCCACAGCAGGAAATTCGACACCCGGCTTTCGCCCGAGGTGCGGATCACCAGGTCGGGATCGGGGATCGCAGCGGTGTAGAGATAGGTATCGAAAAGCTCTGGCGTGATGCTGTCGACGCAGACCTCGCCCGCGGCCACGGCGCGGGCCAGACGGGTGGCCGCCATGGTGATCTCGTCCCGTGCGCCATAATTCAGGGCCACGGTCAGGTTCAGCCGGGTGTTGTCCGCCGTCTGCCGTTCCACCTGTTCCATCAACTGGACCAGCTTGCCGTTCAACGGTGTGCGATCGCCGATGAACCGCACGCAGACGCCGGATTCCATCAGCTCCTGCGCTTCGCTGACCAGATAGCGGCGGAACAGCGCCATCAGGCCCGACACCTCGGCCGTGGAGCGGCGCCAGTTTTCGGTCGAGAAGGCAAACAAGGTCAGGTAGCGCACGCCGTTGTCTGGGCAGGCGCGCACGATTTCGCGGACGCGGGTCGCGCCGGCATGATGCCCCTTCAGACGCGGCAAGCCACGACGAGTCGCCCAACGGCCGTTGCCATCCATGATGATGGCCACGTGTTCCGGTGTGATCTGGCGGTTGTCCTTTGCCGCCATCAGTATGTCTGCCCTGGACGCATCAAGCGGGGCTCCTGTCCTGATATGCCCTGCTTAAACCTGCATGATTTCGGCCTGTTTGGCCTCAAGCGCAGAATCCACCATTGCAACATATTTGTCGGTCAGTTCCTGGATCTCGTCGGACCAGACCTTGTTGTCGTCTTCACTCATCCCGGCGGCCTTGGCGCGCTTCAGCTGATCCATCCCGTCGCGGCGCACGTTGCGCACGGCGACACGGGCATGTTCGGCATATTGCGCGGCGACGCGGGTCAACTCACGGCGACGTTCTTCGTTCAGCTCGGGGATCGGCAGGCGGATGATGGTGCCATCGACCACCGGGTTGATGCCCAGACCGCTGTCGCGGATGGCTTTCTCGGCCTTCTGGACCATCGACTTGTCCCAGATGTTGACGGTGATCATCCGCGGCTCGGGAACGTTCACGGTGCCGATCTGGTTGAGCGGCGACATGGCGCCATAGGATTCCACCATGATCGGATCGAGCATGCTGGCTGAAGCACGCCCGGTGCGCAGCGACAGGAATTCCTGCTTCAGCGAAGCCATCGCCCCGTCCATCCGGCGGGTCAGATCATCGATTTCGATTTCAATCTCGTCTTCGGCCATTTGTTCTTCCTTTCAATCGGTGCGCTTCCGACCGCCTTCAAAACCCGGACCCTACAGGGACCATTGACGGGTTTAAATGCCTATAAGGTTAACCGTGCACGGTTGTATAGGTGCCTTGACCGCTGAGAATTCCGCGGAAGCCCCCCTGCTCATCGAGCGAGAACACGATGATCGGCTTGTTGTTGTCCCGCGCCAGCGCGATCGCCGAGGCATCCATGACGCCCAGGTGCTTTTGCAGAACCTCGTCGTAGGTCACCGTGTCATAGCGTTTCGCGTCGGCGTGCTTGACCGGATCCTTGTCATAGACACCGTCCACCTTGGTGCCCTTGAAGATCGCCTCGCAGGCCATTTCATTGGCGCGCAGCGTCGCGGCGGTGTCAGTGGTGAAATAGGGGTTGCCGGTGCCGGCGGCGAAGATGCAGACGCGTTTCTTTTCAAGATGGCGCACGGCGCGGCGGCGGATGTAGGGCTCGCAGACCTGATCCATCGGGATGGCGCTGACCACGCGGGTATAGACCCCCATGCTTTCCAGCGCGCCCTGCATGGCCAGTGCGTTCATCACGGTGGCCAGCATGCCCATGTAGTCGGCGGTGGTCCGCTCCATCCCCTGCGCCGATCCGGACAGCCCGCGAAAGATGTTGCCGCCGCCGATGACCATGCAGATCTCGACACCCAATTCGTGGACCGACTTCACTTCGGACGCGATGCGTTCCACGGTCGGCGGATGCAGGCCGTAGCCCTGTGTCCCCATAAGGGCCTCGCCCGAGATCTTGAGGAGCACCCGCTTGAACTTGATGCCGCTGTCGGAAACGTCGCCACTCATGAATTCTGCCCTGCCTTCTTCCACGTCGCCCGCACAATGAAGCAGGTTGCCCGCGCTTTCAATTGCGTTCGTCCACACATTCGCTGCGTCGCGGCATCTGATGCGTTCGCACAACGGCAGCAGCAGCGGGGATTGCATCCGGGGCCGTGCTTTGCCATGCGACAGATTACATGATCCAGGACCTTCTCGATACCCTGCCGCCCACGCGCCCCGTCCTTCTGGCCGGTCCGACGGCCTCTGGCAAGTCGGCGCTGGCACTGGCCGTGGCCGAAGCCCAGGGCCGGGTGGTGGTCAATGCCGATGCGTTGCAGGTCTATGACTGCTGGCAGGTGCTGAGCGCGCGGCCCTCGCCCGACGAACTGGCCCGCGCCGAACATGCGCTGTACGGCCATGTCGCCTATGACGCGGCCTATTCCACCGGGCACTGGCTGCGCGAGGTCGCCCCCTGCCTGGATCGCGACCCGGCGCCGATCATCATCGGCGGGACCGGCCTGTATTTCATGGCGTTGACCGAAGGGCTGGCGGATATTCCGGCGACCCGCCCCGAGGTTCGCGAGGCCGCTTCGGCGCATCGTGCGCAGGCCGGACTGGCGGCGATGGCGAATGAGCTGGATCCCGACACTCGGTCGCGAATCGACCTCAACAACCCCATGCGGGTGCAACGCGCCTGGGAGGTTCAGCAGCAAACCGGGCGCGGACTGGCAGACTGGCAGGCGGACACGCCGCCTCCGCGGTTGCCCGCCGATGGCGCCGCCTGCTGGCAGATTGCCGCCGATCCCGACTGGCTGAACGCCCGGATCGACCGGCGGTTCGACGCGATGATGGCGCAGGGGGCGCTGGACGAGGTGCGCGCGATCCTGCCGGTCTGGGATCCCGCGCGGCCCTCGGCCAAGGCCATCGGCGCACCCGAACTGGTCGCCCACCTGCGCGGCGAGATCAGCGAATCGGACGCCGTGGCCCGCGCCAAGATTTCCTCGCATCAATACGCAAAGCGGCAGCGCACATGGTTCCGGCGACGGATGAAGGGCTGGCGATTGCTGGATGCCTGTGCAATCGACGCGTGATTGCGGCAACACACCGCTGATTCGTCGAAAGTTCTGGATACTATTTCTAAACCCGGCTTGGACGAATCTTTCCCCCGTAAGTAATCTGACGCCAGACAGGGAGAGTCCATGTTCGACAGCCAGTCCTCAGATTCAACACAACGGCCCCTGAAGGCCGTTCCGATCTCGCAACTGGCCCGCCAGGGCCGATGGGAAATCGACACGCCGCGCAGCTATCTTGTGCCGGTGCTGCTGTGGTTCACCTGCGGCCAGGGCCGCTTGTCCATCGGGGGCGAGGTGCGGGGCTATACCGCGCACAACGCGATCTTCCTGCCCGCCAACACCTCGCATGCCTGCCAGGCCCTGGGGCGCACGCAGGGCACTGCCCTGTTCATGGGCGGGCGAAAGGATCTTCCGGTACCGCAGGAGGTGCTGCATCTGCGGTTGTCGACGTTGCAGGATCAGGCCGAGTTGAACCAGCTGGTCGAAGGCTTCCGGGCCGACTGCCGCTCGACCCTGCCGTTGACCGATGAGGTGCTGCATCACCGCGCCAGCCTGATTTCGCTGTGGCTGACCCGCAAGCACCTGATGTCCGGCACCCGCAGGATCACCCATCAGCCCGAAATGCCCATCGCCCGCCGCAGCGCCGCGGACTGAGCGGGCGGCCAGATCCCTGGCCAGTTTCAGCGTTCCGGATGCGGCCTTGCGCAGATCCTGTTGCCCTGACGACAGGTGCGCGGGATGATGTGCGATATCCACCAAGATGCCAAAGGCCTGTCGCCATGATTGCCCCGGTTCCTCCGCAGACCCTGCCCTACCATGTCGTGGTGTTTACCTCGCTGCTGCGCACCCCCGATCCCGCCTATGAAGTCATGGCGCAACGGATGGTCGAGCTTGCCCGGAACGCCCCCGGTTTTCTGGGGATGGACAGCGCGCGCGGCACCGATGGTCTGGGCATCACCGTCAGCTATTGGACCGATGAAGCCGCCATCGCGGCGTGGAAGGCCGACACCCGCCATCTGGCGGCGCAGCGGCTGGGAAACACCGACTGGTATGCCACCTATTCGTTACATGTGGCGCGGGTGGAGCGTGCCTATTCCGGCCCGCGCGACATCGAGACGCCCGCTGCTTGATCGTCACGCTGCGCGGGGCAACACCCTGAAACCGCCAACGGGTCAGATCAGGCGTCGGCGGCTTTTTCCTCCAGCGTCAACCATTCGTCTTCGGCGGCGGCCAGGGCGGTCTGGCGTTCCACCAGGGCCTCGGTCGCTTTCTGGAACTTCACCGGCGCCTGGGTGAACAGGTTCGGATCCGCCAGGAACTCTTCCAGCTTGGCGATCTCGGCTTCCAGCCGTTCGATTATGGCGGGCAACTTGTCCAGCCGATGCCGCTCGGTATAGCTCAGACCCTTGTCCGCAACCTTCTGGGGGGCCGGGGCCTCCGGTGCGGGCTTTCGCGGGGGTACCTTGGGGCTGGGCGCTTCGATCGGTGGGTTCTCCGCGCGCTGCGCCCGGTAGTCGCTCCAGCCGCCGGCATAGACCACGGCCCGGCCATCGCCCTCCATGGCGATGGTGGTCGAGGCCACCCGGTCAAGAAAATCCCGGTCGTGGGACACCAGCAGAACGGTGCCGTCGTAGTCGCCCAGCACATCCTGTAGCAGGTCCAGCGTTTCGACATCCAGATCGTTGGTCGGTTCGTCCAGCACCAGCAAGTTGCTGTCGCGCGCCATGATCTTGGACAGCAGCAGACGCGCCTTTTCGCCCCCCGACAGCGAACGCACGGGCGCGCGGGCCTGACGCTCGTCAAACAGGAAATCCTTCAGGTAGCCGACCACATGGCGCGGGGTACCGCGCACCATGATCTGATCGGCGCGCCCTGAAACCCGCATGGTCGGATCCCCGGCCAGAGTTTCCCACAGGCTCAGGTCAGGATCCAGTTGGGCGCGATTCTGATCAAAGACCGCCATTTCAAGGTTTGATCCAAGGCTGACGGTTCCGCTGTCGGGCGCGACCTCTCCGGTCAGCATCTTCAGCAGGGTGGTCTTGCCGACGCCGTTCGGCCCGACAAAGGCCACCCGGTCACCGCGCAGCACGCGCAGATCGAAGGGACGCAGGATAGTGCGGTCGCCGAAGCCTTTGGAGATGCCCTTGGCCTCGATCACCTTGCGGCCCGATTTCTGGCCCGCGGCCAGTTGCAGGTCGGCGGCCCCCTGGCGGCGGATTTGCGCGGCGCGGTCAGCGCGCAGATCCTTCAGCGCCCGCACCCGGCCCATGTTGCGCTTGCGCCGGGCCGAGATACCCTCGACCGCCCAGCGGGCTTCGGCCTTGATCTTGCGATCCAGCTTGTGGCGCGCCTCGTCCTCTTCTTCCCAGGTCTTGTCGCGCCAGACCTCGAACGCGGCAAACCCCTGCTCGCGCCGCCGCACCGCGCCCCGGTCGATCCACAGCGTGGCCCGCGTCAGGGCGGTCAGGAAGGCGCGGTCGTGCGAGATCAGGACAAAGGCGGCGCGGGTGTCCTTCAGGCGCTGTTCCAGCCAGCCGATGGCCTCGATATCCAGATGGTTGGTGGGTTCGTCCAGCAGCATCAGGTCGGGATCTTCGGCCAGCAACTTGGCCAGCGCGGCGCGGCGACGTTCGCCGCCCGAAGCGGCCTCGATGGCGGTTTCCGGACTGAACTTCAGCCCTTCGGACACCATGTCGATCTTGTAGGCCTCGGCGGGGTCCAGCGCGCTGGCGGCGTAGTCGCCCAGGGTGGCGAAGCCCGACAGGTCGGGATCCTGCTCCATGTAGCCCACCGAGATGCCCGGCGTGACCACGCGCTCGCCCTGGTCAGGCTCGACCAGGCCGGCCATGACCTTCATCAGGGTCGATTTGCCGGACCCGTTGCGGCCCACAAGGGCCACACGGTCGCCGGGTTGAACCACCAGACCGAGGTCGGAGAAGACCGGATCGCCGCCGAAAGTCAGCGAGATACCGGAGAGCTGGAGCGCGGGAGGGTTTGCCATGGCGCCGGGCTAGAGGAGCGGTGCCGCAAGATCAAGGGCCAGACGGCGTGCCCGGTCACAACCGCGTGGTTGGCGCCCCGGTTGCCCGCCTGCGTCTTGGCGATGCCCGTCTGCTGCCCTAGGTTTCCAAAGACACCGGCGGCCTATGACCATGCCGCCCCCGGACCCACACCCCGAACAGGAGGCCCGCAATGGACAAGATCACCAAGACCGAGGCGGAATGGCAGGCCGAACTGTCGCCACTGGCCTACAAGGTCACTCGCAAGCATGGCACCGAGCGCGCGCACACGCACGACGACTTTCCCAAGGATCCCGGCACATTTCGCTGCCTGTGCTGTGGCGCCCCCCTGTTCGACCAGAGTACCAAGTTCGACAGCGGCACCGGCTGGCCCAGCTTCTACGCACCGCTCGATCCCGAGATTGTCGGCGAGCGGGAGGATCGACGCTTGTTCATGCGCCGCACCGAAGTGCACTGCAATCGCTGCGAGGCGCATCTGGGGCATGTGTTCCCGGACGGGCCGGCGCCCACCGGCCTGCGCTATTGCATCAACGGGGTGGCCCTGACCTTTGCGCCCGAGGACGACTGACCCTATTCTAGGAAGTCGCCAGCGGTGGGCGTACCGACATTGCCGAAGATCTGGCGCAGCAGGCCGCGATCGGCAACCGACGGGTTGGTGACGCGCGCGGTAAGGGTGACGACCTGGCCGTCCTGCTCGTCCAGGCGGACGATGTTGCGCACAGTGCCGTTGTCGTTGAACAGGATGGCCACGACCTCACGCTCGACCACCTTGGGGGCGCGGGCGCCAAAGGTCTCGCGGGTGCTGGCCACGTAATACCACGCCCGGTCGCCATCGATGCCCTTGTTCAGCGGCAGGCCGATCTTCTCGGCCACGCTGTCGCGGGTGTCCCGGCCGACCGAAACTTCCGAGAGCTGATCCTCGGGCGGAACATAGCCGTGGTTGCGCACGATGGGTTGGCAAGCCGCCGCCAGCAGCACGCCCGCAACGGCAGCCAATCGGCCGGTGCGGCGGATCTGTGGGAAAAGCCGGTTCATCATCTTGCGCCTTGCCTGAGAAGTCGTCATCTGGCACCCGGATTAGCGAAGCCTCCCCCAGTGTTCAAGAATGGATGCCGCATGACACAGGAAACCTCGAACGATCAGCCCGCGTCAGATCGCCGGATTCGCCTCGATTCGCTGCGTCAGCGCCGGGCGCATGACTTCACGGTGATCCTGACCCGCGACGAAATGGAGACCGCCGCCGGGCGTCTGGGACTGGTCGCGCTCGACAAGGCGCGGCTGACCTGCACCCTGCGGCCCAGCGGCCAGCACGACTGGGATCTGGACGGCCAGATCGGCGCAACGGTCACACAGGCCTGCGTGGTCACGCTGGCCCCGGTCCGCACCCGCATCGATGAGCCGCTGACACGCCGCTTCCGGGAAGACTACGTCGAGCCTGACATCGAGGAAGACTCCGAGATCGAGATGCCCGAGGATGACACGCTGGAGCCCCTGCCCGCCGCGCTGGACTTCCTGTCGCTGTTCGAGGAATCGCTGTCGCTGGCCCTGCCGCCCTATCCGCGCGCCGAAGGGGCCGAGATCGTCGAGCAGAGTTTCGCCGAACCCGGCGTGAAGCCACTGACCGACGAGGATACCAAGCCCTTTGCCGGTCTGGCCGGGCTGCGCGACAAGCTGAAGGGCGACGAAAACTGACACGCGGTTGACGGGATTCCGAAAAAACTGCTTGCGCGGCACCGGAAAACCGCTAGAAGACCGACTTCATTTCCATGCGTGCCACTGACACCGGTCAGTTCCGCCACGCCCCTATCCGAAGGTTGAGACATGGCTGTCCAGCAGAACAAAGTCACGCGGTCCCGCCGGAACAACCGTCGCGCTCACGACGCCCTTGTCGCCGGGAACCCGAACGAATGCACCAACTGTGGCGAGTTGAAGCGCCCGCACCACGTGTGCCCGTCCTGCGGCCACTACAACGACCGTGAAGTCGTTGCTCTGGTGGAAGAAATCGAGCTGGACGACGACGCGGCATAAGCCGCCCCTTACCCGGGATACCATGATGGCACGGATGACACGGCAAGGCTCGGTCCGTGCCGAATCAGGTCCGATTACGATATCGGTCGACGCCATGGGCGGCGACCGAGGCCCCGGCGCAATCATTGCCGGTATGGGCCGTGCGGCCCGCGACAATCCCGATATCTATTTTCTGGTCCATGGGGCCGCATCCAAGCTGGAACCGCTGGTCGCCAAAAGGCGTGACCTGTCGGGCCGCTGCAAGGTGCGTGATGCCGAAGGTGTCGTGACCATGGACGCCAAGCCCAGCCATGCCATGCGCAACGGCAAGGGCACCTCCATGTGGTCGGCCATCGAAGCCGTGCGGGATGGCGAGGCGCAGGTCTGCGTATCTTGCGGCAACACCGGCGCGCTGATGGCCATGTCCATGGTGCGCCTGCGCAAGATCCCCGGCATCAACCGTCCCGCCATTGCCTGCCTCTGGCCGTCGCGCAATCCCGGCGGGTTCAACGTGATGCTGGACGTGGGCGCCGACATTCGCGCCGACGCCGAAGACCTTCTGCAATATGCGCTGATGGGCACCTCCTATGCCCGCGTCGGACTGGGCCTGCCGCGCCCGCGTATCGGCCTGCTGAACGTCGGCACCGAAGAGCACAAGGGCCGGGCCGAGCTGAAGCTGGCCCATGACATGATTGCCGCCGCTTCGGAAACCGCGCAGTTCGATTTCGTGGGGTACGTTGAAGGCGGCGACATTCCGTCCGATCGCGTCGATGTCATCGTGACCGACGGCTTCACCGGCAACGTCGCCCTGAAGACCGGCGAGGGCACCGCCAAGCTGATCCGCGAACTTCTGCGCGAAGCTTTCAACCACACCATCCTGTCGCGGTTTGCAGCGCTACTGGCAATCACCTCGTTGCGGCGTCTGGCCAAGCGGATCGATCCGCGCCAGGTCAACGGCGGGGTGTTCCTGGGCCTGAACGGCACCGTGGTAAAATCCCACGGGTCCGCCGATGCCACCGGGATCGCCGCTGCGATCAAGCTGGCCGCCGAACTGGGGCAGGCCGATTTCCCGGAGCGCATCGCGGCACGGGTTGCATCCCTGTCCGACACGGGCCAAGGTGGCGGGACGTCCGGACAGGTATACGGAACCCAGAAATGACAACACGCGCCGCAATTCGGGGAGTTGGCCACTATCTCCCCGAAAAAGTATTCGAAAACAGCGAGTTCGCGGCGACTCTGGACTCCTCCGATGAATGGATCCGGTCGCGATCCGGGATCGAGCGGCGGCATTTCGCAGCCGAAGGCGAAACCACTTCGGACATGGCGGCCAAGGCCGCCGAAGCCGCCCTTGCGGATGCCGGGCTTGGGCCCGATGATATCGACGCGATCGTACTGGCGACCTCCACCGCGGATCTGACCTTTCCCTCCGCTGCCACAATGGTGCAGGACAAGATCGGCATGACCGGCGGGTTCGCCTATGACGTACAGGCAGTCTGCGCCGGTTTCGTCTTCGCCCTGACCAATGCCAACGGTCTGATCCTGTCGGGACAGGCCGAACGCGTTCTGGTGATCGGCGCCGAAACCTTCAGCCGGATCATGGACTGGACCGACCGCGGCACCTGCGTGCTGTTCGGCGACGGCGCCGGGGCCCTGGTTCTGGAACGCGTCGAAGGTGACGGAAGCAATGCCGACCGCGGCATCCTTGCCAGCGACCTGAATTCCGACGGCCGCTACCGCGATATCCTTTACGTCGACGGCGGCGTCTCGACCCATACCACCGGCCACCTGCGCATGCAGGGCAAGGAAGTGTTCCGCCATGCCGTCGAGAAACTGGCCAGCACTGCCCATACTGCGCTGGAAAAGCTGGGAATGACCGGCGCTGACGTGGACTGGATCGTGCCGCATCAGGCCAACCTGCGCATCATCAAGGCCACCGCCCAGAAGATGGGGGTTCCGATGGAGCGCGTGGTCGTGACGGTGCAGGACCACGGCAACACTTCGGCGGCGTCGATTCCCCTCGCCCTGTCCGTTGGCAAGGCCCGCGGCCAGATCAAACCCGGCGACCTTGTGGTCGTCGAAGCCATCGGCGGCGGCCTGGCATGGGGTTCGGTGGTCTTTCGCTGGTAAAAGCCGCGCGACTCAAGCCATTGACACCAAAGGCATTGACAGGCTTTCGGGCCTCTCTCTATCCTGCTCTCGGACCTGGAGACGAGTGATGACTGGCAAGACCCTGACCCGCATGGACCTGAGCGAAGCCGTTTTTCGCGAGGTCGGCCTGTCCCGAAACGAATCCGCACAGCTTGTGGAATCGGTTCTCGACCATCTCAGCGATGCGCTGGTTGATGGCGAGTCGGTGAAGATATCGTCTTTCGGCACCTTCAACGTGCGCGACAAGGCCGCCCGCGTGGGCCGCAATCCCAAGACCGGGGAAGAAGTGCCGATCCACCCGCGCCGCGTTCTGACCTTCCGGCCCTCGCACCTGATGAAGGAACGCGTGGCCCAGGGCAACAAGCGCTGATCCGCGACACCGATGCGCAAATCCGCCGAAGCCTTCCGCACCATCAGCGAGGTGGCCAAGTGGCTGGACACCCCCGCCCATGTCCTGCGGTTCTGGGAAAGCCGTTTCCCCGAGATTGCACCGGTCAAGCGGGCCGGCGGGCGGCGTTACTATCGCCCCGATGACATGCGGCTTCTGGGCGGCATCAAGCATCTGCTGCACACCGAAGGCCACACCATCAAGTCGGTGCAGGAACGCCTGCAAACCGAAGGCACGGTTGCCATCGCGGCCTTCAGCCCGGCGCTGGATCTGAAGGCCGGCAGCGGCACCACCGCCGCGACCCCCACCGCCGCGACGCCGGAAAGCGCGGCCCCGCCGCCCACGGCAGAGGCCCCGGATGCCGGGACGCCGCCGCCCCCCTCCGAACTTCTTCCAAAAAAGCCCGCGCCGACCGACGCACGCCCTGGGGCGCAGGACGACGATATCCCGCCCATCGGGTTCTTCTTCGACGACAGCGAAGACGCCGACCCGGCCGAGGATCAAAGTGGCACCTTCGCCAGCAGCCCGGCATCCCCGGCCGAGGCGCCTGCAGACGCCCCGGCCGATCCCGAGGCCACGCCCCCCCAGACCGCACGGCCGTTCGAGGTTCCGCCCCTGTCCCCGGTCCCCTATCTGCCGGGCACCAGCCACGCCCTGCGCGCCCTTGTGCCCGCCCAACTGCCCGCCGCCCATCGCGCCGTACTGCGCGACGCCGCCACGCGCCTGCAGGCCCTGCAAAGCCGGCCTTGGTGAGCCGGGTTCGGGGCTGCATTTTTTGCGATCTTCCGCCTTGCCCTGCCGCCCAGAAATGATAAACAGCGCGAATGTCGGGCCATGGCGCAGCCTGGTTAGCGCGTCCGTCTGGGGGACGGAAGGTCGTGAGTTCGAATCTCGCTGGCCCGACCATCAAAAAGGCCCGTACCCGGTTCCGGGTGCGGGCCTTTTGCCTGAAGGAGATCTGCCGCGCCCATGACCGACCCGAGCCCCGCCCGCCAGGGCGTCCTGCCGATCCAGACCCTCCGCACCATGGTGGACCGGGGCGAGATCACCGGCGATCCCGCGATTCTCGAAGACCAGTACCAACCGGCCTCGCTGGACCTGCGGCTGGGCCGTGTCGCCTACCGGGTACGCGCCTCCTTCCTGCCCGGCAGCCAGGCTTGCGTTGCCGACCGGCTGGGCCGCTTCGAAATGCACCGCATGGACCTGGAGGCCGGCGCGGTGCTGGAAAAGGGCTGCGTCTATCTGGTGCCACTGATGGAATCCCTGGCCCTGCCCGTTGGCATCACCGCCGTCGCCAATGCCAAAAGCTCCACCGGACGGCTCGACCTTCTGACCCGCGTCATCACCGACAAGGGCAGCGAGTTCGACCGCATCGCCGAAGGCTATTCCGGCCCGCTCTATGCCGAGATCTGCCCGCGCAGCTTCTCGGTGCTGGTGCGCGCCGGCATGCGCCTGAACCAGATCCGCTTTCGCGCCGGCAAGGCCGAACTGGACGACGCCGCCCTCACCGCCCTGCACGCCGCCGAACCGCTGGTGGACGGTCCGGCCCATATCGATCAGGGTCTCGGGTTCTCCGTCGATTTGCGGCCGCGCGAAGACGGCGTTGTGGGCTACCGCGCCAAGCCCCATGCCGGGGTCATCGACCTGGACCGGATCGGCGCCTATGACCGCGCGGATTTCTGGGACGAATTGCACAGCGACGGCGACGGTCTGATCCTCGATCCCGGCGCTTTCTACATCCTCGTCAGCCAGGAAGCGGTCACGATCCCGCCGGATTACGCCGCCGAGATGGCCCCCTACATGGCGCTGATGGGCGAGTTCCGCGTGCATTACGCCGGGTTCTTCGATCCGGGCTTCGGTCATGCCAGCGCCGGTGGCAAAGGCTCGCGCGGCGTGCTCGAAGTGCGCTGCCACGAATCGCCCTTCCTGCTGGAACACGGGCAAAGGGTCGGGCGGCTGGTCTATGAACGGATGAGCGAACAGCCCGCCCGCCTCTACGGCGCCGAGATCAAATCGAACTACCAGGGCCAGGGCCTGAAGCTCTCCAAGCACTTCCGCTAATCCCGCCCCCTCCAACGCTTCGGGCGGCGGCGGCCCGGAAAGACGCCCACAGTTTCTTTTTGGCCTAAATACTCCGGGGGAGCGACCGTCAGGTCGCGGGGGCAGCGCCCCCAACGAAAGTACCGCCCCAAACGAAAAAAGCGGCCCCAGTGGGACCGCCCGTCGTTTCGCGATGATCGCGCTTGTGCCTCAGGAGGCTTCGGTGATGAACTTCACCGCGTCGCCGAAGGTCTGGATGGTTTCGGCTGCGTCGTCCGGGATCTCGATGCCGAACTCTTCTTCGAAAGCCATCACCAGTTCCACGGTGTCCAGGCTGTCGGCGCCCAGGTCATCGATGAAAGAGGCACCTTCGGTGATCTTGCCTTCTTCCACGCCAAGGTGCTCGACAACGATCTTCTTCACGCGATCTGCGATGTCGCTCATGTCATATCCTCTATGTCTTTCGGGGTCTTGCCCGTTCTTGATCAACAGCTCCAAAGAGCCACTTCAGGCCACTGGGCCTTCAACTTTTCCCAGAAATGGGTCCCTGCCCCCGGGCAAGTTGCGAGGCCTATAGCATATGGAATGGGGAAGGCAAACGCTTTCGCCGTCCCCGTTCATCCTCAGATCATCGCCATGCCGCCGTTGACATGCAGCACGGCGCCCGTGGTGTAGCCGGACTCCGCACTGGCCAGATACAGAACCGCTGCCGCGATTTCGCTGGCCTCGCCCATGCGCCCGGCCGGGATCTGGCCCAGGATTGCGCCCTTCTGGTCGTCGTTCAGCTTGTCGGTCATGGCGGTGGTGATGAACCCCGGCGCCACGGCGTTGACGGTGATGCCGCGGCTGGCGACCTCATAGGCCAGCGATTTCGACATGCCCACCAGCCCCGCCTTGGACGCGGCGTAGTTGCCCTGACCGGGATTGCCGGTGGCCCCCACGACCGAGCCGATGTTGACGATGCGGCCCCAGCGTTTCTTCATCATGCCGCGCAGCACGCCTTTGCTCAGACGGAAGGCCGAGGTGAGATTGACCTCCAGCACCGACGCCCATTCCTCTTCGGACATGCGCATGAACAGGTTGTCGCGGGTGATGCCGGCGTTGTTCACAAGGATATCGACGCCGCCCATGGCCTCGACCGCCTGTTTCGGCAGGGCGTTGACTGCCTCGGCGTCGCTCAGGTTGCAGGGCAGAACATGGGCACGTTCGCCCAGGTCCGCGGCCAGCGCCTCCAGCGGCTCGACACGGGTGCCCGATAGGCCGACGGTGGCGCCGGCGGCGTGCAGGGTGCGGGCGATCTCGGCCCCGATGCCGCCCGAGGCGCCGGTGACGAGCGCGGTTTTTCCGGTCAGATCAAACATGTGACTTCCTTCTTTTGCTCGGCTCAGGCGAGCGCGGCCTTGATGTCGTCAGGGGTCGAGATGGCGGTGCAGGCGATGGACCGTTCGATGCGGCGGATCATGCCGGACAGGGCCTTGCCCGCGCCCACTTCCCAAACCTCGGTCACGCCATTGGCGGCCATGAACTGCACGCTTTCGCGCCAGCGCACCGCCCCGGTCACCTGGGTGATCAGCTGCGCCCGGATCGCTTCGGGGTCCGAGGTTGCCTGCGCGGTCACATTGGCCACCAGCGGCGCCACGGGGGCAGCGATGGTCACATCGGCCAGAGCCCCGGCCATCACATCGGCGGCGGGCTGCATCAGGGCGCAGTGGAACGGGGCCGAAACCGGCAGAAGCAACGCCCGCTTGGCGCCCTTCTCCTTGGCCAGCACCGTGGCCCGCTCGACGGCCGCCTTGTGGCCCGAGACCACGACCTGCGCGGGATCATTGTCATTGGCGGCCTGGCAGACCTCGCCTTGCGCGGCGGCCTCGGCCACCTCGGTGACGGCGGCCAGGTCCAGCCCCAGGATCGCGGCCATGGCGCCCTGGCCCACCGGTACGGCAGCCTGCATCGCCTTGCCACGGATGCGCAGCAGGCGCGCGGTGTCGGTGACGCTCAGTGCCCCGGCGGCGGCCAGCGCCGAATACTCGCCCAGCGAATGCCCGGCCACGAAAGCCCCGTCGGCAATGGCCACACCTTCGGCTTCCAGCGCCCGCACGGCGGCCAGCGAACAGGCCATCAGCGCCGGCTGTGCGTTCTGGGTCAGGGTCAGGGTTTCGATATCGCCGGTCCAGATCAACTCGGAGAGCTTTTCGCCCAGAGCCTCGTCGACCTCGTCGAACACCGCCTTGGCGGCCGGATAGGCCTCTGCCAGGGCCTGTCCCATTCCGATCGCCTGGGCCCCCTGTCCGGGGAATACAAATGCGCGGCTCATGGCTCCTCCGTCGCGGTTCTGTGAACACTGGTTGCCCGTCGGGATAGCCCAGCGATGCAGGGCGCGCAATCCGGCAGACCCGCGCGCATCCCCGCAGGGGTCCTGTGCGGACAGCGCGGTTTTGGCCTGCACACAAATGCTCTAGCTTCCCCGGAAAGCTACCTGACGGAGATCGTTCATGTCCGACGCCACCCCCCTTGGCAATTCCGCCTACGCCTATGGCAATGTGACCAAGATGTTTCACTGGCTCACCGCGCTGTTGATCCTGACTGCCTTTCCCCTGGGCATGATCGCCAACAGCTGGCCCTACGACAGCTCGCAAGCCCTGCTGGTCAAGGGCGTGCTGTTCAGCCTGCACAAGACTGTCGGCGTGACCGTCTTCTTCGTGGCGCTGGCACGGATCCTCTGGGCGCTGACCCAGACCAAGCCGCACCCGCTGCATCCTGACCGCCGGATCGAGCATTTTATGGCCGAGCTTGTGCACTGGCTGCTGTATGCCGGGCTGATTCTGGTGCCGCTGTCGGGCTGGATTCACCATGCCGCAACCACCGGCTTCGCGCCGATCTGGTGGCCGTTCGGCCAGTCGCTGCCCTTCGTGCCCAAGGATGATGCCGTCGCGCATGTGTTCGAGGGCTGGCATCTGGTCTTCACCAAAGTCCTTGGTATCGCCGTGCTGCTGCACATTGTCGGCGCGGTGAAACATCAGGTCATCGACCGCGATCTGACGCTGGCACGGATGCTGCCGGGGCGGGTCGAGGCCGGGCGGGACAGCGGCGAACACAGCCGCAGCCCGTTCTGGATGGCGCTGATGATCTGGGCCGTGGCCATGACTGCCGGCACCGCCCTGGGCTGGCCCCGCGCGGCGCAGACCGAGACCCCCGCCATCGCACTGGCCCCGGCACCGGTTGCGCCCGCCGCCACCGGCTGGACCGTTCAAGGCGGCACCTTGGGGCTGAGCGTGGTGCAATTCGGCGCCGATGTGGAAGGCAGTTTTTCCGACTGGTCGGCCAGCATCGCGTTTGATCCCGAGGCGCCGGGTCCGGATCTGGGCACCGTCGCGGTCGATATCGCCATCGGCTCGGTCACCCTCGGCTCGGTCACGGCCGAAGCCGTGAAGCCCGAGTTCTTCGATGCCGCGCAATTCCCCACCGCACGGTTTACCGCCACCCTGCGCGCCGGCGACGACGGCAGGTATCTGGCCGAGGGCACGCTCAGCCTGAAAGGCGCCGACGTACCGGTCACCCTGCCCTTCGATCTGACCCTGACCGGCGATACTGCTGAAATGACAGGCCAGACGACGCTGGACCGCCGCGACTTCGACATCGGCACAGCCACCTACAAGGATGAGGCCACGCTGGGTTTCCCGGTTACCGTCTCGGTCAGCCTGACAGCACAGCGCAACTGACCCCCAGGCGCAATGGGGACGGCGGCGAAGGCCGCCGTCCCGAACCCGGCTTGCGTGGTGCGGGACCAGGCTGGCCGTGCGTCTGTACCGTATTGTGGTCCGGTCCCAGCAAGGCACGCTGGCCAGACGTCCGCGTCTGGGTCTGGTCGTCGGCATCAAGGCGGCCTCACCCGCGCCCCGGTCTTGCCGATGCTGAAACGAAAAGGGCCGCCCAAGGGCGGCCCGAAGTCGTCTGTCAGGAAGGCTTATTCGGCTTTCATCGCCTCGATCGAGATCTGCACGGCCACCTCGTCGCCCACGAAAGGCGCGAACTTGTCGACGCCGAAGTCCGACCGCTTCAGAACCGTCGTGGCATCGAACCCCAGCCAGGGCGTCTGGGCCATGGGATGCGCGCCTGCCTGGTTCAGGGTGGTGTCCAGAACGACCGCCTGGGTCACACCGTTCAGGGTCAGATCGCCGGTGATCAGCGCTGTGGCTTCGCCGGTGACCTCGATCCCGGTCGACACGAAGGTCACCAGATCGTCGTCATCAGCCCCGAAGAAATCACCCGACATCAGGTGCGCATCGCGCTCTTCCCAGCCGGTGAACATCGAGGTCACGGGCATCGACACCGACACGAAGGACGCCGCCGGGTTTTCCGCATCGAACTGGATCTCGCCTTCAAAGCCCGAGAACAGGCCATAGGTGGTCGAAAAGCCAAGGTGGTTGTAGCTGAACAGGATCTGGCTGTGGCTGGCATCCAGAACATAGGCCTCGGCATCGGCCAGAACCGGCGCGGCTAGGGTTGCAGTGGCAAGGCCAAGAGCGGCGGCGAAGGCGGTGGTTTTCATGGTCGATCCCTTGATGTGATTTCGGAACGAGCAACGTGCTCATGCCGCTAGACATCGGGTCGAAAGCCGGTTTCGGCAATTCCGCGCCAGTTCACAGACCCCGTTCGGGAATGAACAGACCCTGCGGGACCTATTCGCCGGGGCCGGGGCGCGCCAGGGCGATGTAAGCCGGATTGATGGCTGGAATGCCCCGCGCCTCGGCCAGACGCCCGAGCGTGGCCGAGGCCGCCCGTTGCAACAGGATCGGCACCGCGGCATCGTAATTGCGATACCGCCCGAAAGCCCGCCCCATCGCCGCAAAGGCCAGCAAGTCGCGCGGCATCCCACGCCGGTTCAGAAGGCCCGGCTTGGCCGCCATGCCGAACAGGGTCAGGATCACCCCGAAGGTTTCTTCGAAAGCACCCGGCTGTGGCGCCGGAAAGCGCGCGCGCTGGATATAGACCAATGGTTCGTCGCCGTCGTTCCACGGATGCACATGGCTTTGACGGGGCGGCATTTCCAGCGTGTCACCGGCAACGGCGGTATAGGCTTCGCCCTGTAGGCTGTAGGTGGCGTGCCCGGACAGGATTTCGAACGTCTCGTCCCAGTCCAGATGGACGTGTTCGGACACGTCGGGTGCGGCGCGCGGCTGGCAGGTAATCTTGATGCTGAACCCGCAAGACCCGGTTTCCGCCGCCCCTTCGAGAACCTCCCATCGGCTGCCGGTCAGCCTGTTTATGGCGATGGTGCCCCGTTCGATCATCTTTCCCCCTCCGGCTCGATGCGAACCCCGCGTGCATCCTAGCACGACCGGGCGACATTTGGGGCGCGGGGACTTGTCCCCATGGTCAAGAACTGTATAAGGGCGCGGTTCCGCAAACCATTATTCGGCGCAGCCTCTCGTGGACAGGGGCGGAACCTTGCGAGCCTGTCCTATGAAATGCGCCCTGACATAGGAGCTGATATGCCGCTTTACGAGCATGTCTTCATCTCTCGGCAGGATCTGTCGAACAGCCAGGCTGAAAGCCTGGTCGAGCACTTCTCCACCGTCCTCGCGGACAACGGCGGCAAGGTCGTCGAAAGCGAGTACTGGGGCGTGAAGACCATGGCCTACAAGATCAACAAGAACCGCAAGGGGCACTATGCCTTCCTGAAAACCGACGCTCCGTCGCCGGCCATTCAGGAAATGGAACGCCTGATGCGCCTGCATGACGACGTGATGCGCGTTCTGACCATCAAGGTCGACGAACATCCCGAAGGCCCGTCCATCCAGATGCAGAAGCGCGACGAACGCGGTGACCGCGGCGATCGCCGTCGTTGATCGGTTCAAAGAAAGGACACTAAGTCATGGCTGCAAAACCGTTTTTCCGTCGCCGCAAGGTGTGCCCGTTCTCTGGCGATAACGCGCCGAAGATCGACTACAAGGACACCCGCCTGCTGCAACGCTACATTTCCGAGCGCGGCAAGATCGTACCGTCGCGCATTACTGCCGTCTCGGCCAAGAAGCAGCGTGAACTGGCCCGTGCCATCAAACGCGCCCGCTTCCTCGCCCTGCTGCCCTACGCCGTGAAATAAGGAGACCGACCAATGGACGTTATCCTTCTCCAACGCGTGGCCAAACTGGGCCAGATGGGTGAAGTCGTTTCCGTCAAGGAAGGCTATGCCCGCAACTTCCTGCTGCCCCAGGGCAAGGCCCTGCGCGCGAACGAGGCGAACAAAGCCCGTTTCGAAGAGCAGAAAGCCCAGCTGGAAGCGCACAACCTGGAAACCAAGGCAGAAGCCGAAGCCATGGGTGAAAAGCTGGATGGCCAGCAGTTCATCGTGATTCGCTCTGCTTCCGACGCCGGCGCTCTGTACGGGTCGGTCAGCACGCGTGACGCCGCAGATGCGGCCACCGAAGCTGGCTTCACCGTGGATCGCAAGCAGGTCATTCTGGCCAAGCCGATCAAGGAACTGGGCCTGCACGACGTGCATGTGACCCTGCATCCGGAAGTCGACGTGACCATCCAGCTGAACGTGGCCCGTTCGCCGGAAGAAGCCGAACTTCAGGCCTCGGGCAAATCGATCCAGGATCTGGCCGCAGAAGAAGAAGCTGCCGCCGAATTCGAGATCGCCGAACTGTTCGACGACATCGGCTCGGCCGCTGTGGACGACGACGAATCCGGCGACAGCACGCCGCAACCGGACCTGTCCGGCGACGACGACAAAGCCTGATCACCAGATCGGACAAGACAAGAAAAGCCGCGCTTTCCAGCGCGGCTTTTTTCGTTTCGCCATGGGCGATTGTGGCTGGGCGTCGAACCCGACTTCGGGCGGCTGGGTCAGTTCATGGCCAGCCGCATCGGCTCTGACCGCTCTGCATGGCCGCCGCAGTCGCCGGCACAGTCCCGGGCGATTGTGTCCCCGCCCGCAGGCGCGGCAAGCCCGCCAGCGGCGCACAGCGCGCCTGGCTCAGGCGCAAGCGCGTAACGCAGGACCGTTGCCTTGCCGTAGCCATCAATCTCGATCTCGATCCAGCCCAACCGGATGCCGTCCGGCACCCGCAACCGCACCGGCATGTAGGCCCGTCGCGGCTCGGGCCCCTGGAACCAGTCGCCGCCGCTGCGTTCCATGTTCTGCTGGCGGCTGAAGCGGATCAGCGAGGCGCTGCGGCCGAATTCCAGGACGTTCGAGACCAGTTCGGCCTCTTCCAGCGGCGCGCCACCGGCAACCGCGGCATGCAGTGCGCTGGTCGCACGAACCCAGATATCGACCTCGTGATAGCCGAACATGTTGCGGCTTTCCCGGCGGATCAGTTCCAGCTTGATATCCTGCTCGCCGTTCTGATCCATGTCGATCCACAGGGCGTTGGAGTAATCATTGCTAAGGGTTGCATTGAGGGTGGTGATTTCGGCACGCGCCAGCCCCGCCGTTGCGAGCGACGCGACCAGGGCCATGAGGAGGGCAGACAGTCGCATAGGGTATCCAGAATGTATCTTTCGTTTGCGGGGGTCCTAACCCGCGTCCGGCCCTCCACGCAAATGCAGATGCATCGCCCTATACCAATGCAACGCAGCCCGGTTTTTACCTATCCGATTGGACACGGCCCCTACCCCAAAAATGAAAAAGGCCGCCCCTTGAGGGGCGGCCCAAACAGGCTAGCAGAGATGACGATTATTCGTCTTCAAGCGCTTTCACGGCTTCCTGCAGGTCATCCTTCGAGACTTCCTTTTCGGTCACCTCGGCCAATTCGAAGATGTAGTCGACGACCTTGTCTTCAAACAGCGGCGCGCGCAGTTGCTGCTGCATCTGCTGATTCTGCTGCACGAATTCGAAGAACTGACGTTCCTGACCCGGGTACTGACGCGCCTGGTTCATGATCGCCTGGGTCATCTCGGCGTCGGAAACCTCGACCTCGTTCTTCTGGCCAAGCTCGGCCAGGTACAGGCCAAGACGGACGCGACGCTCCCCCAGTTTGGTGTGCTCTTCGGTCGGCTCGACTTCCGGGTGGTCGTGGCCCTGCACGTCCGGGTTTTCGTCGTGCCACAGCTGGTGCGCGATCTGCTTGGCTTCGGCTTCCACCAGGCTCGGCGGCAGGTCGAAGCTGACCACGCCGTCCAGCTTGTCCAGCAGGGCGCGCTTCATCACGGCACGGGCCGCGCCGGCGTATTCGGCTTCAAGACGCTCGCCGATCTGGGTCTTCAGGGCGGCCAGATCCTCGGCGCCGAACTTCTTGGCCAGCTCGTCGTCGATTTCGGCCGCCTTGGGGGCCTTGACGGCCTTGATCTTGCATTCGAACACGGCGGCTTTGCCGGCCAGGTGCTCGGCCTGGTACTCCTCGGGGAAGGCCACCTCGACATTCACGTCGGTGCCGGCTACGGCGCCGATCAGCTGCTCCTCGAAGCCCGGAATGAACGAGTTCGACCCCAGAACCAGCGGGTAGTCCTCGGCTGCACCGCCTTCGAAAGCCTCGCCATCGACCTTGCCAAGGAAGTCGATCACGACCTGATCGTCCTTCTCGGCCGCAGCGCCTTCTTCACGATCTTCGAAATCCTGCGCGGTGGAGGCCAGGTTCGCCAGCGCTTCTTCCACGTCGGCTTCGGCGGCCTTGACCACCAGCTTTTCCAGCGAGATCGACTTGAGGTCGGCTTCCGGGATCTCGGGCAGCGCTTCGTAGTTCAGCGCCACGATCACGTCGTCGCCTTCTTTCCAGTCCTCGTTGGTCATCTTGACCTCGGGCTGCAGCGCCGGGCGATCGCCGGTTTCCTCGAAATGCGAGGACATGGCGCCATCAATGCTTTCCTGCATCGCTTCGCCCAGAACCCGCGGGCCGAACTGTTTCTTCAGCAGCGCCATGGGCACCTTGCCTTTGCGGAAGCCCTTCATTTCGATTTCGGGCTGCGCTTCGGCCAGTTTCTCGTTGACCTTACTGTCCAGCTCGGCAGCCGTCAGCGTGATCTCGTAGCCGCGCTTGAGGCCGTCCTTCAGGGTCTCGGTGACCTGCATGATGCTTTGTCCTTCATTCGTCTCATGGTGCGGGTGGAGGGACTTGAACCCCCACGCCTTGCGGCGCCAGAACCTAAATCTGGTGCGTCTACCAATTTCGCCACACCCGCGAAAATCCGCACGGGCCGCAGAGCGCGACCCGCAAGTTCCGGGCCTTCTAACAAAGGCGGAAAAGGGATGCGAGGGGGAATCGTGCGCGCGGGCGCCTTGTCAGACCCCCAATTGCGCAAAGATCGCCGGCAGCGCTTCGGGCAGGTCCTCGGCAATCAGCCCCGCCCCCAGATGACGGCCCGCCGCGCCATGCAGCCAGGCGGCGGTTTCGGCGGCCTGAAACGGCGAAAAGCCGCGCGCCAGAAGCCCCGTGACCAGCCCGGCCAGAACATCTCCCGAACCGGCGGTGGCCAGCCAGGGGGCGGCGGCCTTGCCGGTCAGATGCAGTTCGGCCAGGTGGCCCGTGGGATCGGCGATCAGCGTCACCTGGCCTTTCAGCAGCACCGTCGCCCCGCAGCGGGCCGCCGCCTGGGTGACCGCCGCTCGGCGCACTTCCAGACGGGATTCGCGGGGGTCGGCCTCCAACGCCCTGGCCAGATCCGGGAAAACCCGTGCGAATTCGCCCATGTGCGGGGTCAGCACCGCGTTCGGATGCAGCAGCGCAATAAAGGCGCGGGGGTCATCGGCAAAGGATGTCAGTGCATCGGCGTCCAGAACCACCGGGCGGCGGGTGGCCAGAGCCACGCGCACATGGTTGCGGCTGACCGTGGCAATGCCCAGCCCCGGCCCCATGCAGATGGCGTTCAGGCGGGGATCTTCCAGCACTTCTTCCAACCCGGCCGAACCCTCCAGCGGACGCAGCATGATCGCGGTCAGCTGGGCGGCATTCTCGGCCAGCGCCTCGGGCGGGCAAGCCAGCGTCACAAGCCCGGCCCCCACACGCAACGCCGCGCGGGCGGCCAGTCGTGCCGCGCCGCCCCGGCCCGGCCCGCCAGACAGGATCAACGCGTGGCCGTGATCGTACTTGTGATGATCGACCCGTTTCGACAGGCGCGCAATCAGGGCGGGGGACAATCCGGTACGCGGCATCCGGGTCAAAGCCCGATATCCGCAACGGCAATGGCCATCCCTGATTCGGCAAGCGCCTGATGCACCGGTTTGCGGCAATGGAAGGTTACGGCCAATTCCGCCGGAAAGGCGGCATCTGTGGTCAGGGTCTGGCCATCGGCCAGCACCCCGCTGGGCACATCGACCGAGACCCGGCGGGCCGTGCGCGGCACCCGGTCCATGACCTGGGCCACCTCGGGCGACAGGGGGCGGGTCAATCCGATCCCGAACAAGGCGTCGATCACCAGATCCACCCCGTCCATGGCCGAAGCCGCGGCCTGCCACGGCAGGACCTCGCCGCAAGACGTCCAGCGATCATGGTTGGCCTGCGCATCGGGGGGGAGCCTGTCGGTAGCGCCAAGCGCCGTCGCGGTCACGGCCCATCCCTGCCCCAGCAACAGGCGCGCGATGACATAGCCGTCCCCGCCGTTGTTGCCCGGACCGCACAAGATGCCGGCACGACCGGGGGCGGCCGTCAGGTCGGGCCAGTGTTGCGCGATGGCCTGCAGGACGCCTTCGCCGGCGCGCTCCATCAGTTCGAGCCCTGTGACCAATCCCGAGGCCATTGCCTGTTTTTCCAGCGCCAGCATCTGCGCGGCGGTCAGGATTTCGTCGTTTCCGCCTTCGGTCGAAGTTTTCATTATGCTCACTTGTTGTGCATTCCGCTCATTTTTTGACATCGCGACGGGGAATCCCGCAACGCGGGGAAACAGGGCGACCCTAGCCAATTGTGGCCCCCCGTTTAAAGTGTTCTCACGCTCGAAACACATTCCGGCGCGGGGGACTCAGGCATGAAAAAAATCGAAGCCATCATCAAGCCATTCAAACTTGATGAAGTGAAAGAAGCGCTGCAGGAGATCGGGGTGCAGGGCCTGTCGGTCATCGAGGTCAAGGGCTTCGGCCGTCAAAAAGGCCATACGGAACTGTACCGTGGCGCTGAATATGTCGTGGACTTCCTGCCCAAGGTGAAGATCGAGGTCGTCCTGTCGGACGACCAGCTGGATGGCGCCATCGAGGCCATTCTGAACGCCGCCAAGACCGACAAGATCGGGGACGGCAAGATCTTCGTATCGACCATCGAACAGGCGATCCGCATCCGTACCGGCGAAGACGGGGACGCGGCGCTGTAAGCCTTTCCATCAAAGACACCCCGCACGGCTGCCCCGTACGGGATCACACGTTCAACTAGCAGAGGGGAGATCCGGTCCATGAGCAAGGACGCAGTTCTCAAGATGATCAAGGATGAAGGCGTCGAGTACGTCGACATCCGTTTTACCGACCCGCGTGGCAAGCTGCAGCACGTCACCGTGATGGCCGACCAGGTGGATGAAGACTTCCTTGAAGAAGGCTTCATGTTCGACGGCTCGTCGATCGCCGGCTGGAAGTCGATCGAAGAATCCGACATGAAACTGATGGCGGACACCGACAGCGTCTACATGGATCCGTTCTATGCAGAAAAAACGCTGTGTATTCACCATTCGGTCGTGGAACCCGACACCGGCGAACCCTATTCCCGCGACCCGCGCGGCACCGCCGAAAAGGCCGAAGCCTACCTGAAGTCCAGTGGCATCGGTGACGTGTCCTACTGGGGCCCCGAAGCCGAATTCTTCCTGTTCGACGACGTGCGCTTCCAGGTCGACATCAACAAGGTGTCCTACCAGGTGGACGCGCAGGACGCGTCGTGGAACAGCGACACCGAGTACGAGATGGGCAACATGGGCCACCGTCCGGGCGTCAAGGGCGGTTACTTCCCGGTGAACCCGATCGACGATGCCCAGGACATCCGCAGCGAAATGCTGTCGACGATGAAACGCATGGGCATGAAGGTCGACAAGCACCACCACGAAGTGGCGTCGTGCCAGCACGAACTGGGCCTGATCTTCGGAAGCCTGGTTCATCAGGCGGACGAGCTGCAGAAGTACAAATACGTCATCCACAACGTGGCGCAGGCCTATGGCAAGTCGGCAACCTTCATGCCCAAGCCCATCGCCGGCGACAACGGCACCGGCATGCACGTCAACATGTCGATCTTCAAGGACGGCAAACCGCTGTTCGCAGGCGACCAATACGCCGACCTGTCGGAAGAGGCGTTGTACTACATCGGTGGCATCCTGAAGCACGCCAAGGCCCTGAACGCCTTCACCAACCCGTCGACCAACAGCTACAAGCGCCTGATCCCGGGCTTTGAAGCGCCGGTCTTGCGCGCCTATTCGGCACGCAACCGTTCGGGCTGTGTCCGTATTCCGTGGGCGGAATCGCCGAAAGCCAAGCGCGTGGAAGCCCGCTTCCCCGATCCCGCGGCCAACCCCTACCTGTGCTTCGCGGCGCTGCTTATGGCGGGCCTCGACGGCATCAAGAACAAGATCCATCCGGGCGAAGCCTCGGACAAGGACCTGTACGATCTGCCGCCGGAAGAACTGGCCGGGATCCCGACCGTCTGTGCCTCGCTGCGCGAAGCCCTGGACAGCCTTTCTGCCGATCACGATTTCCTGCTGGCCGGCGACGTGTTCACCAAGGACCAGATCGAAGGCTACATGGATCTCAAGTGGGAAGAGGTCTACGCCTACGAGCACACCCCGCACCCGGTCGAATTCAAGCTGTACTACAGCTGCTGAGTTCTGCGATGCGCAAGATTGGGGGCGTCCTTCGGGGCGCCCTTTTTCGTTGCGGGCCGGGCATGTGGCGGAAAGACCCGGCCGAACCGCACAAAGCAAAGGGGCGCCCCGAAGGACGCCCCTTGTTTTGTCTGCAATCCGGATCAGGCCGCCTTGCGCGGGCCCTTGCGGCGCGAGCGGCTGCGTGCCCCGGCAGGTTTGCCGCTGCCTTGCGGCTTGCCGCCGCCGCGCCCCGGACGCGGGCCGCCACGGCCCTTGCCGCCGCCGCCACGGGCGGGCGGGCTGACATCTTCCCACGGCGTGCCACCGGCCACCGGGATCGAGGTCTTCATGGTCCGCTCGATGTCGCGCAATTCGCCCATCTCGTCGGGCGCGCAGAAGGCCACGGCCCAGCCGTCGGCACCTGCACGGGCCGTCCGGCCGATGCGGTGGACATAGTTGTCGGCCACATTCGGCAGGTCATAATTGTAGACGTGGCGCACATCCGGAATATCAATGCCGCGCGCCGCCACATCGGTGGCGACCAGAACCTTGATCTGCCCCGCCTTGAAGGCGGTGATGGCGCGGTCGCGCTGGCCCTGGCTGCGGTTGCCATGAATGGCCGAGGTCGCAAACCCGGCTTTTTCCAGATGCCGGGCCAGACGGTCGGCGCCATGCTTGGTGCGCACGAAGACCAGCGCGCGATCTTCGTTGTGCTTGCGCATCAGGTCGATCAGCAGATCGGTCTTGGCCGCCTTGGCGACAAAATGGATCGACTGGTCCACCTTGTCGGCGGCCTTGCCCGGCGGGCTGACGGCCACGCGCACGGCGTCGGTCAGATAGGCATTGGACAGTTCGGCCATCTGCTTGGGCATGGTGGCCGAGAACAGCATGGTCTGCCGTTCGGGTGCCAGCAGCGGCGCGATCTTGCGCAGCGCGTGGATGAAGCCCAGGTCCAACATCTGGTCGGCCTCGTCCAGCACCAGGAACCGGGTCTGATCCAGGAACACGGCCTTGCGGTCGAGCAGGTCCAGAAGCCGCCCCGGCGTGGCGACCAGAATGTCGGTGCCGCGCTCAAGCCGCTTGATCTGGGCGTTGATGGACACGCCCCCCACCACCAGACCAATGCGGACATGGCCGCCGGCGGAATAGGCCATCAGGTTGTCGGCGATCTGCTTGGCCAGTTCCCGCGTGGGCGCCAGAACCAGGCCGCGCACGCTTTTGGGGGCCGGCTTCGAGCCCATGCCCGAAATCACATGCAGCAGCGGCAGGCCGAAGGCGGCGGTCTTGCCGGTGCCGGTCTGCGCCAGACCCATCACGTCGCGGCCGTTCATGGCATGCGGGATGGCCTGGGTTTGAATGGGTGTCGGGTCGGTGATGCCAAGGTCTTTCAGCTTGGCCACAAGGCGGGGCGCAAGGCCCAGCATGTCAAAATCCATGAAGGATCGTCCTTTCGGCAGGCACAACAACGCCTGCTTGTGCCGTCTGCCAGATGCAGCGGCGGTTGCAGTGGACGCCCGGATCGGCACGCGTTTCGCGCCGAATGGGGCCCTGACCCCTGCGTGAAATGGAACCAGAAAACGATGTCAGGCCTATGCCGTCGTCCCGATGCACGGGGCGGCTTACTGCTCACGCGGCAGTGGCCTTGAGGGGCAAGTGGGGCATCTGGGGGCAGATGTCAACATTTCTGCGTTCGGCCTCGCGAACTGTCACCCTTGCGTGACAGCACGGACACCGCCCTTGTCCACGGCCCAAGCCTGCCGCATCTTTAAAACATTCTTGAAACGACGGGGTCGTCATGGCGACAGAACGCTTCACTTTCGAAGGGCAGGACGGCTTGCACCTGGCGGCACGGCTGGATTTGCCGGATGGGCCGGTGCTGGCCACGGCGTTGTTTGCCCATTGCTTCACCTGCGGCAAGGACATCGCCGCAGCGCGCCGCATCGCCGGCCGCCTGTCGGCGATGGGCATCGCGGTGCTGCGATTCGACTTCACCGGGCTGGGCCACAGCGAAGGGGAATTCGAGAACACCACGTTTTCCTCGAACGTTGCCGATCTGGTGGCGGCATCGCGGGCGCTGAACGCGCGCGGCTTGCCCCCGGACCTGCTGATCGGCCATTCGCTGGGCGGGGCTGCCGTGTTGCGGGCCGCCGCACAGATCCCGTCAGCACGGGCCGTGGTGACCCTTGGCGCGCCCTTCGATCCCGGCCATGTCACCGAAAATTTCGGCGGCGCGCTGGATCGGATCACCGCTGAAGGCGTGGCCGAGGTTTCGCTGGGCGGCCGCCCCGTGCGCATCGGCAAGGGCTTTATCGAAGACATCTCGCACGCCTCGCTGACCGAGGCCATCGGCCATCTGCGCAAGGCGCTTTTGATCCTGCACGCCCCACGCGACGCCGTTGTGGGCATCGAAAACGCCGCGCAGATCTTCCAGGCCGCACGACATCCCAAAAGCTTCGTTACGCTGGACGAGGCCGATCACCTGATCTCGCAACCACAGGATGCCGAATACGCGGCCGAGGTCATCGCAGCCTGGGCCGGGCGCTATCTGGACCTGCGCCCGCCCGCGCCCCCGCCCGGCGTGCCCGAGGGAATCATCCGGGTGGCCGAGGCCGACCCGGACGGCTTCTTGCAGGATGTGTCGAGCGGCCCCAAGCATCACGCGCTGGCGGATGAACCGCTGGCCTATGGCGGCACCGACCGGGGCATGTCGCCCTACGGGTTCCTGGCTGCCGGGCTGGGTGCCTGCACCTCGATGACCATCCGCATGTACGCGCGGCGCAAGGGCTGGGATCTGGAACACGTGTCGGTGGATGTCTCGCACGACAAGATGCACGCACAGGATGCGAATGCCGGGGTGACCCCGCGCATTGACACCTTTCACCGGCTGATCCGGCTGGAGGGCGATCTGGATGACGCGCAACGCGCCAAATTGCTGGAGATCGCCGACAAATGCCCGGTGCACCGCACGCTGGAAACCGGCGCCAAGGTGGTCACCGAACTGGCCGGGGCTGGCGCCCGCGACTGATTATTCCGCCGCCAGCCGGCGCTTGGGATCCAGCATGCCCTTCAGATAGCGCCCGGTGTGGCTGCGGGCTTCCTGCGCGATCTTCTCGGGCGTGCCCTTGGCGACGATCTCGCCGCCGCCGTCGCCACCTTCGGGGCCAATGTCGATGATCCAGTCGGCGGTCTTGATGACGTCGAGGTTGTGTTCGATCACCACCACGGTGTTGCCCTGCTCCACCAGTTCGTGCAGCACTTCCAGCAGCTTGCGCACGTCTTCGAAGTGCAGGCCGGTGGTCGGCTCGTCAAGGATATACAGTGTCCGCCCGGTAGAGCGTTTGGACAGTTCCTTGGCCAGTTTGACCCGCTGTGCCTCGCCGCCCGACAGGGTGGTCGCCTGCTGGCCGACCTTGATGTAGCCCAGCCCGACCCGCATCAGCGCATCCATCTTGTCCCGGATCGACGGCACCGCCTTGAAGAACGCCTGCGCGTCCTCGACGGTCATGTCCAGCACGTCGGCGATGGACTTGCCCTTGAACTGCACCTCAAGCGTTTCGCGGTTGTAGCGCGCGCCGTGGCAGGTTTCGCAGGTCACATAGACGTCCGGCAGGAAGTGCATCTCGATCTTGATGACTCCGTCGCCCTGGCACGCTTCACAGCGACCGCCCTTGACGTTGAAGCTGAACCGGCCCGGCTTGTAGCCGCGGGTCTTGGCCTCGGGCAGCCCGGCGAACCAGTCGCGGATCGGGGTGAAGGCCCCGGTATAGGTGGCCGGGTTCGATCGCGGCGTGCGCCCGATCGGCCGCTGGTCGATGTCGATGACCTTGTCCAGATGCTCCAGCCCCTTGATGGTCTCGCAGGGGGCGGGCGTTTGACGGGCCCCGTTCAGCCGCATCGACGCGGTCTTGAACAGGGTCTCGATGGTCAGGGTCGACTTGCCGCCGCCCGACACGCCGCTGACACAGACGAAACGGCCCAGCGGAAACTCGGCGGTGACGTTTTTCAGGTTGTTGCCGATGGCCTTGACCACCTTGACCTTCTTGCCGTTGCCTTTTCGGCGCACGGCGGGCACCGCGATCTCGCGCCGTCCGGCCAGGTAGTCGCCGGTGACGCTGGTCTCGGTCGCCATGATCTGCGCGGGCGTGCCCTGGGCCACCACCTCGCCGCCATGCACCCCGGCGCCGGGACCGATGTCGAAGACATAGTCGGCCTCGCGGATGGCTTCCTCGTCATGTTCCACCACGATCACCGTGTTGCCCTGATCGCGCAGGTTCTTCAGCGTGGTCAGCAGGCGGTCGTTGTCGCGCTGGTGCAGGCCGATGGAGGGTTCATCCAGCACATAGAGCACCCCGGTCAGGCCCGAACCGATCTGGCTGGCCAGCCGGATCCGCTGGCTTTCGCCGCCCGACAGGGTGCCGGCATTGCGCGACAGTGTCAGGTATTCAAGGCCGACGTTGTTCAGAAAGCCCAGCCGTTCACGGATTTCCTTCAGGATGGCGCGGGCGATCTCGTTCTTCTGCTTGCTCAGGTGGTTCGGTGCGTCCTCGACCCAGTCCAGCGCCTGCCGGATCGACAGTTGCACCACCTCGCCCACATGCTTGCCCGCGATCTTGACCGCCAGCGCCTCGGCCCGCAGGCGGTAGCCTTCGCAGGTGTGGCAGGGGCGGTTGTTCTGGTAGCGTTCGAATTCCTCGCGCACCCAGTTGCTGTCGGTTTCGCGATAGCGGCGCTCCATGTTGGGGATGACCCCTTCGAACACGCGGGACACCTGATAGACCCGGCCGCCGTCGTCATAGCGGAACTCGATCTCTTCCTCGCCCGAGCCGTGCAGGAACACCTGCTGCACGTGCGCCGGCAGATCCTTCCACGGCGTCGCCTTGTCGAATTCATAGTGCCGGGCGATGGCCTCGATGGTTTGCAGGAAATAGGGCGACTTGCCCTTGCGCCAGGGCGCCAGGGCCCCGTCATACAATTGCAGGGTCTGGTCCGGCACCACCAGCCGTTCGTCGAAGAACAACTCCATCCCCAGCCCGTCGCAATCCGGGCAGGCCCCGAATGGCGCGTTGAAGGAAAACAGGCGCGGTTCGATTTCGGGGATGGTGAAGCCCGACACCGGGCAGGCGAAACGTTCCGAAAAGGTGATCCGTTCGGGATCCCCTTCTTTCGGGGCGGTTTCCAGAATGGCAATGCCATCGGCCAGATCCAGCGCGGTGCGCAGGCTGTCGGCCAGTCGGGTTTCCAGCCCTTCGCGCACGACGATCCGGTCGACGACCACGTCGATGTCATGGCGGAACTTCTTGTCCAGCTTCGGCGGCATGTCCAACTCGTAGAACTCGCCATCCACCTTGACGCGCTGGAAGCCCTGCTTGCGCAGCTCCAGCATTTCCTTGCGGTATTCACCCTTGCGGTCGCGGATGATCGGGGCCAGCAGGAAGCCGCGCGTGCCCTCTTCCATCTCCATGATCCGGTCGACCATATCCTGCACCTGCTGCGCCTCGATCGGCTTGCCGGTGGCGGGCGAATAGGGCGTGCCGGCACGCGCGAACAGCAGCCGCATGTAGTCGTAGATCTCGGTCACCGTGCCAACGGTCGAGCGCGGGTTCTTCGAAGTGGTCTTCTGTTCGATGGAGATCGCCGGGCTGAGGCCCGAGATGTGATCCACGTCGGGCTTTTCCATCATGTCGAGGAACTGCCGGGCATAGGCCGACAGGCTTTCCACATAGCGACGCTGCCCCTCGGCATAGACCGTGTCGAAAGCCAGCGAGGATTTTCCCGACCCCGAAAGCCCGGTGATGACCACCAGCTGATCGCGCGGAATATCCACGTCGATGCCCTTCAGGTTGTGCTCGCGCGCGCCGCGCACCTCGATGTTCTTCTGCTCGGCCATGACCCACCTCGACGATATCCGCATAACCTAGGGGATCGGCAGCGAGTCTCCAACGAGAAACTGTGAACAAAGGGTGAACTTCATGCGCAATTGCGCCACGGCGCGCCCCGTCAGCCCTTGTCGCGCCACCGGTTGACGATGGGATAGCGGCGATCCAGCCAGAAGGCGCGTTTTGACAGGCGCACGCCGGGGGCGGCCTGGTGGCGCTTGTATTCGCTGATGTAGAGCAGATGCTCGACCCGCTTGACGGTTTCGCGGTCAAAGCCTGCCGCCACCACCTCGGCGACCGAGGCATCCTCGTCCACCAGCATTTCCAGGATGCGGTCCAGCACCTCATAGGGGGGCAGGCTGTCCTCGTCCTTCTGGTCGTCGCGCAATTCGGCCGAGGGCGGCTTGTCGATGACGCGGGGCGGGATGACCTCGCCCGCCGGGGCCAGCATCCACGGCGCGTGGTTGGCATTGCGCCAGCGGCACATGGCAAAGACGCGGGTCTTGTAGAGATCCTTGATCGGGTTATAGCCGCCCGCCATGTCGCCATAGATCGTGGCATAGCCCACCGCGACCTCGGACTTGTTGCCGGTGGTCAGCAGCATTTCGCCGAACTTGTTGGACAGGGCCATCAGCAGCAGGCCGCGCATCCGCGATTGCAGGTTTTCCTCGGTCAGGTCGGGCTGGGTGCCTTCGAACAGCGGCATCAGCGTTTCGGTTGCCGCATCGACCGGGCCCGAGATCGGCAAGTCATCCAGACGACAGCCCAGCCCGGTCGCCACGCCCGCCGCATCCTGAAGCGAGGTCTGCGAGGTATAGCGCGACGGCAGCATCACGCAGCGCACGTTTTCGGGGCCAAGCGCATCGGCGGCGATGGCCGCGACCAGCGCCGAGTCGATGCCCCCCGACAGGCCCAGCAGCACCTTGGAAAAGCCGCTTTTGGCCAGATAGTCCCGCAGGCCGATGACCATGGCGTGGTAGTCCTGCGCAAGGCTGTCGGGCCGCGTCGGGCGGTCGCCTTCAAGGATGCGCCAGCCGGCGGGGGTTTCTTCCAGATCCACATGGGTGATCGAAGTGTCGAACAGCGGCATCTGGAAGGCCAGCACACCACCGGGGTTCAGCCCGAAGCTGCCGCCGTCGAAGACCTGGTCATCCTGCCCGCCGACCATGTTCAGATAGATGATCGGCAGCCCGGTCTCGATGGTGCGGGCCACCATGTGGTTCAGGCGTTCGTCATATTTTTCGCGATGATAGGGAGAGCCGTTGGGCACCAGCAGGATCTCGGCGCCGCTTTCGGCCTGGGCCTCGGCCACATCCGGGTGCCAGGCGTCCTCGCAGATGGGCGAGCCGATGCGCAGCGGTCCGATCCGGTAGGGGCCGGAAATCGCGCCCGAGGAATACAGCCGCATTTCGTCGAACACGGCCGAATTGGGCAGTTCGTGCTTGAACACCCGCGCCACAACGTGGCCGTCCTTCAGAACGTGATAGCCGTTATACAACTTGCCCTCGGCCATCCAGGGTGCCCCGATGGCCAGCGCCGGTCCGCCGGTCAGATCGCGTGCCAGCGTTTCAAGCGTGGCCATGCAATCGGCCACGAAGGCCGGTTTCTTCACCAGGTCCTGCGTCTGATAGCCCGACAGGAACATCTCGGGCAGCGCCACCATGTCGGCCCCCGCCTCGCAGCCGGCCTCCCACGCCTGCCGCGCAAGGGCGGCGTTGTCGTCCAGCGCGCCAAGGCTGGGGTTCATCTGGGCCAGGGTCAGGCGAAAGGTCTGCGGCATGGGCGGTCTCCTGCTCTTGCTCCTTCCTTAAATTGCCGGCGCGGTAAGGGGAAGCGCCTGATCCGGGCATGTTGCTCCACCCCGCGCGATGATCTAGCACTTGGGCACGAGAACCGGGAAGGCAGGCAGGTCATGATGGGGCGGAAACGCGCGGTACGGGCATTAGCGGCAACGGCACTGGCGGCACTGGTCGCAATTGCGGTCGCGGCGCAGGATCTGGGTCCGGTGGTGACGCAGCAGTATACCAACGGCGGCGTCTACGAAGGCACCATGAAAAATGGCAAGCCCCATGGACTGGGCCGCTATACCCTGCCCAACGGCTATGAGTACGACGGCAGCTGGGCCGATGGCGAGCGCACCGGCACCGGCACCACGAAATTCGTCGATGGCAGCATCTACGAGGGCGAGGTCGTCTCTGGCCTGCCGCAGGGCACCGGCCAGGTGGCGCTGCTGGACGGATCGGTCATTATCGGCACATGGGTCGAGGGCGCGCTCAGCGGCGAGGCCACGGCCACCTACGCTGACGGGTCGGTCTATATCGGCACCTTCGAGAACAACCAGCGCCACGGCACCGGCACCTGGACCCGCCCCGACGGCTATGTCTACGACGGCGGTTGGGAGGCGGGAAAGCGCAGCGGCAGCGCCACCATCACCTTCCCCGACGGCGCCCGCTATGAGGGCGAGATGCGGTCGGACAAGCGCAATGGCAGCGGGCTGCTGACCATGCCCGACGGGTTCACCTATGACGGCGCCTGGATCGATGACCAGATGAACGGCTTTGGCCGCGTCACCTATGTCAACGGCGACGTCTACGAAGGCGTGCTGGTGCAGGGCCAGCGGTCGGGCAACGGCAAGATGACCTATGCCAACAGCGACATCTACGAAGGTGCCTTCGTCGCGGACGAGCGCAACGGCACAGGCACCTTCATCGGCACCGATGGCTATCGCTACGATGGCGAATGGGTGGCGGGCACCCATCACGGCCAGGGTCGGCTGACCTATCCCGATGGCTCGGTCTATGAAGGGACGTTCGACAACAACCTGCCGCACGGCGCGGGCCGCGTCACCTATGCCAATGGCGATGTCTACGAGGGCGACTGGCGGGCAGGCGAGATCAACGGTCAGGGGGCCAGCCGCTATGCCAGCGGCGTGGTCTACGAGGGCAGCTTTCAGGCCGGTGTGCCGCAGGGCCAGGGAACCCTGACCGGCCCCGACGGCTATCGCTATGCCGGCGGCTGGGACGCCGGCGTGCGCGACGGCGCGGGCGAGGTCACCTATCCCGACGGCTCACGCTATTCCGGCACCTTCCGCAACGATCAGTTCCACGGTCCCGGCCGCTGGGAAAGCGCCGATGGCGTGATCTATGACGGGGTCTGGCAGGATGGCGCCATCACCGGCGAGGGCCGGGTGACCTATGCCTCGGGCGATGTCTATGAGGGCGCGCTGGTGGACGGCAAGCGCGAGGGACAGGGCACGCTGACCTACGCCTCGGGCGAGGTGCTGACCGGCCTGTGGCGCAACGGCGTGATGATCGAGGGCGAGACCCTTCCCGCGCCGGAGCCTGCGCCTGAGGCCACCCCTGCCCCCGACGCCGCACCCGACAGCACCCCCGTAACGGACCCGCAATAAAGCGCGCCGCGCCCGCGAAAGGACATCTCATGCCCATCACCACTGTCGTCTTCGACGCCTATGGCACGCTGTTCGACGTGACCGCCGCCGCCCGCACCGCCGCGCAGTCGCCCGAGTTCCCGCAACTGGCCCCGGTCTGGCAGGCGCTGGCCCGCGACTGGCGCGCCAAGCAGTTGGAGTATTCCTGGCTGCGCGCCGTCACCGGCAATCACACCCCATTCTGGGAGGTCACGCAGGACGGGTTGGACTGGGCGATGGAGGCCAACGGGCTGCAAGGCGAGGAACTGCGCGCCCGCCTGCTGGCCCTGTATTGGGAATTGGACGCCTACCCCGAGGTGCCGGACCTGCTGCAACGGCTCAAGGCCGAAGGGCTGACCACGGCGATCCTGTCCAACGGCTCCCCCGAGATGCTGGAGGGGGCGGTGAGCTCCGCCAGCCTTGAAGGCTTGCTGGACGGGGGGCTGTCGGTGGAAAGCTGCGGCGTCTTCAAGCCCGACGCGGCGGTCTATGACCTTGTGCGGGATCAACTGGGCACACGCGCCGACGAGGTGCTGTTCGTCTCGTCGAACGGCTGGGATGTGTGCAGTGCGACGGCCTATGGGTTCCAGACCCTCTGGGTCAACCGCATGGGCCAGCCGCTGGATCGGCTCCCTGAGCCGCCCGCCGCCATCGAGCCCGACCTGAGCCGCATTCCCGACCTGCTGGCCTCGGGCCGCTTCACCCGCCCCGACCTGCATCCCGAACCGCAATATTTCACCGCCTCGGACGGGCTGAAACTGGCCTATCGGGACGAGGGCGACGGCCCGGCCCTGTTGTGCCTGTGCGGGCTGACCCGCAACATGGCGGATTTTGACTTTGTCGCGCGCGACTTCGCGGATCGCGCCCGGATCATCCGGCTGGACACCCGCGGGCGCGGCCAGTCGGATCATGATCCGACCTATCTGAACTACAATCTTGGCCGCGAAGGGCAGGACGCGCTGGACCTGCTGGATCACCTTGGCCTCGACAAGGCGGCGATCCTGGGCACCTCGCGCGGGGGGCTGATCGCGCTGACGCTGGCCGTCACCCACAAGGACCGCCTGACCGGCGTCTGCCTGAACGACATCGGCCCCGAGATCGACCCCGAGGGGCTGGCTTTCATCTTCGGCTATCTCGGCATCGAACCCACGTTCCAGACCTATGACGAGGCCGCCGACGCGCTGGTCAAGACCACCGCCGCCCGGTTTCCCGGCGTGCCGCGCGCCCGCTGGCGGCTGCACGCCGAACGGATCTGGACCCAGACCGACGACGGGTTGCGCATCCGCTATGACGCCAAGCTGCGCGACGCGGTGATCGAGCAATCGGCCACCGGCGATGTGCAGGATCTATGGCCGTTCTTCGATGCCTTCGCCGATTTGCCGCTGGCCCTGATCCGGGGCGAGCATTCGGACATTCTGCCCGCCAAAACCGCCGCCGAAATGCGCCGTCGCCGCCCCGACATGATCCATGCCGAGGTGCCCCGGCGCGGCCATGTGCCGTTTCTGGATGAACCCGAAGCCCGGCGCGCCCTGTCCCAGTTCATCGACAGGTTGTCATGACCCCCGACGCCATTGCCGCCGCCGAGGCCCGCATCCGCCCGTTCCTGCGCCGCACCCCGCTGCTGGAATCGCCGCAGCTCAACGACCTGGCCGGTCGCCGGGTGCTGGTGAAGGCCGAATGCCTGCAACACACTGGCTCGTTCAAGTATCGGGGCGCAAAATCCGCCGTGACTGCCATCGCTGCCGAAGGCGGCTGTTCCGGCATTATCGCCTATTCCTCGGGCAACCATGCCCAGGGTGTGGCCCGCGCCGCGCAGGAAGCCGGGCTGCCGGCGGTGATCGTGATGCCTTCGGATGCTCCGCGCGCCAAGGTCGAGGGCACCCGCGCCTACGGGGCCGAGGTCGTGCTTTACGACCGCTGGAACGAAAGCCGCGAAGAGATCGGCGCGCATCTGGCCGCAACCCGCGACCTGCGGCTGGTGCGCCCTTATGACGAGCCCGAGGTAATCGCCGGACAGGGCACCTGCGGGCTGGAACTGGCCGAACAGGCGCGCGCGGCGGGCGTCACCACCGGCCAGGTTCTGGTGTGTTGCGGCGGCGGCGGGCTGACCTCGGGCATCGCGCTGGCGCTGGAACAGCAGGCCCCCAGCCTGCGCGTGCGCCCGGTCGAACCCGCGGCTTTCGACGATGTCACCCGGTCGCTGGCCGCTGGTGAAATCCTTGGCAATGCCCCCGGCAGCACCAGCATCTGTGATGCCATCGTCACACCCCAACCCGGCGACCTGACCTTCCCGATCCTGCAACGTCTGTGCGGACCCGGCCTGACGGTCAGCGATGCCGAGGCCCTGACCGCGATGGCGGTCGCCCTGCGGCACCTGAAGATCGTGGTGGAGCCAGGCGGCGCGGTGGCATTGGCCGCCGCCCTGCATCGCGGTGCAGATCTTGGCGCGGATCCGGTGATTGCGGTGGCCACGGGCGGCAATGCCGATCCGGAGATCCTGGCCCATGCGGTCGCGGCGATCCCCTGATCAGCCGCTGCCCAGCCCGTTGGGCGCAGTGATTGTCAAGTGGTCAAGAAGTGTTTATATTCACTTCGAGCGTTTTATACCGCTGCACCGATAGGTTTTTCCCGCGACCCATAGTTTCGAAAGAATGTGCCGTCAGGAATGCCTGCGGCAGGGCTGCCTGTCCAGATCGGACGTTCTGGCGAAGACCGTAAACGGGGCAGATCGGGCGGCGTGGTGGCGTATGTGCAGGAACAGAAAGGTCACGTGAGCGTTATGAACAAACTCGCGTCAGTCGAAATCGATATTGGCAACGGGGATCCGTTGCCGCCGGAAATGGCGACCCATTCCGCCCATGCTGCGGCTTTCCTCAAGGCGCTGGCCCATGAAGGCCGGCTGCTGATCCTGTGCCATCTCAATTCGGGCGAGAGATCGGTGACCGAGCTTGAAAAGCTCCTGGGCCAACGTCAGGCGGCGGTCAGCCAGCAATTGGCGCGCCTGCGGATGGAAGGGCTTGTGCGCTCGCGCCGGGATGGCAAGACCATCTACTATTCGCTGGGCGACGAACGGGCCGAGCGGATGATCGGGCTTCTCTACGACATGTTCTGCGCGTCGGACGCCGACTGACTTCGCCCGCGCGGCCCTGGATGACAACGACGCCCACCGTGTGAGGCGCCGCAGGAAAGATCGCATGCCATGTCGCCCTCCCCCCGGGACCTAGCCCAGACCATTGCCAACCGACTGCCGACGCCCGCCCGGGCGCAACGGTTGCTGGTGGCCATCGCCGGCCCGCCCGCATCCGGAAAATCCACGGTCTCCGAGGCGTTGGTGGACCATCTGGGGCCAGAGGCCATACTGGTGCCGATGGACGGGTTTCATCTGGACAACCGAGTGCTGGAACGTCGCGGATTGCTGCCCCGCAAGGGCGCGCCCGAGACCTTTGACGCGGCGGGGTTCTGCCACGCCATCGGGCGCCTGAAAACCGAGCCTTCGGTCATCCTGCCCAGCTTTGACCGGTCCCGTGACCTGTCGGTCGCCGGGGCGATCGAGGTGGAACCGCAGCATCGGATTGCCGTGGTCGAAGGCAACTACCTGCTGTTCGACGCCGACCCCTGGCGGGCGCTGACGGACCTGTGGGACTTTTCGGTCTGGACCGCCCCGGACGAAGCCGTCCTGCGCACCCGGCTGATCACGCGCTGGCGCGATCACGGTCTGGCCCCCGATGCCGCCGAGGCGCGGGCCGAGGCCAACGACCTGCCCAACGCCCGCCGCACACTCGCGTCCCGCCTGCCCGCCGATCTGGTGGTCTGAGGACCCTACTTCGGCCCGGCGAAATACCAGATGATCAGGCCGATGACAGGCAGGATCGCGACCACCAGCACCCAGATGATCTTTTGCAGGCCGGTGGCACCGGACTGGAGGATTTTCACGATCGCGTAAACATCCGCAATGAGGATGAGAAGGCCGAGAATGGCTTCCATGTGACGTCTCCCTTGGAAATTTCACCTTCAGTCTAGCGCTACACGGCCCGGCTGTCGCGGTCAGAAATCAGGCAACGCGCACCATCAGCAGCAGGGCGGCCAGCGCACAGCCGATGCCCGCCACTTCGCGCCAGGCCACAGGCTCGTCAAAGACCACTGCGCCGATGACGCAAAGCGCCAGCAGGCTGAACATGGCAAAAGCCACCCCCGCCTGCCCCAGCGATATCTGTTGCACGGCCAGAAACCAGAATATCCCCGACAGGACATAAAGCGACAGCCCGGCCAGTCCGGCCGGCGCGTGCAACGGTTGTCCCTGATCCGCAGTCAGCTTGATCAACGTGTCCCCGAAGATCACCACAAGCGCACAAAGCAGCGCGCTGCCGTAGCCAATGACGATCTGCATGGTGCCCCTCCCGCCTTGATGCCCTTTGACAGAGGTTAACATGCCCGGAGCATCGGGTCAGGGCGGGCATTCCGGAACCCGGATATCGACGGCGCGCGGGCCGGGACAGTCGGCTTGCGGCCTGCCGCCCCTAGCCCGGATTGAGCGGCGGCAGCGCCTCGACACGATGGCTGGCACCGGCAAGGCGTCGCTGGCGGTCGGCCTGGAAGGCCGACGACACCGCTAACCAGTCCCCGCCGGTGTCGGGCGCGTCACGATAGCGGCCCGCCCCGATCCCGGCCAAGGCGTTCTCAAGATCCTGCGCGGCGTGTCCCGGACATCGGTCGGCCCAGGTGGCAAGCGCACGATGGGTGGCGGCAAGATCCTTCTGCGCGATGGCCTGACGGACCTGCCGTGCGGCATAGGCTTCGCTGGCTTCCCACGCGGCCTTTCTCTTGTCCCGAAGGCGGCGCAGCGGCGGCAGCGCGTACAGGCGGATCCCCTGCGCCGCCAGCAGCAGCAGGATCGCCCCGCCCACCAGCAAGGCGATCTGGCGCGGCGAAAATCGTGCGGCCACCGGCGGTCCCGGCGCGTCCACTTCCAGGGTCACGCCCTCAAGCTGCGCGGTTTCCACCGTTCCGGTTTCGGTGTTGAACCAGTCGATCGAGATCGGCGGCAACTCGACACTGCCCCCGTATTGCGCGACATAGCTGACGGTTTCCGTCCGGCTGCCCGACAACACGCCCCGGTCAGAGGCCTTCGCGATGCTGGGATCCTTGGGATAGGCCCGCACCGCCTCGGACTCGACGGGCGGGATCAGCGAGGGGATGAACAGCGCCGAGGTGCCGGAGATTTTCGCCGTCACGCTGCGGCTGGCCGCATCGCCTTCGCTCAATGGGCCGTCCGCGCCTTCGATGTTCTGTTCCAGCGTCAGGCCGCTGGCAAGGATCAGGGGATCAAGCCCGGCGGCCCCCTCGGGTACGGTCGCGGTGAAACGGACCGGATCGAGGCTGGCCTCGAACGTCACAGGGGCCGAGGTGTCCGGGTCGGCGTAGGTCACCGTGATGGTCTGGGCCGGCAGGCTGACCTCGCCGGGCACCATGGGATAGAGCCGATAGGCGCGGCTGACGCCGGACCACGTTTCGCCCCCCACGGATTCGCTGATCGGCCCCGAAGCCCCCTCGGGCAGGCGCACGATCACATTGGGCACATCCAACGCCGGGAAACCGGGCGGATCGGGCAACCATGTCGGCACCAGCACCTTGATCCGCAGCACCAGAGGCTGTCCCACGACGGCAGTGTCCGGGGTCAGCTCTGCAGTGACCTGCGGTTGCACGGCCTCGGCGGGTGCCGGGACGGTGACCGTGTCATCTTGCGCAACCAGGGCGGTTGGAGACGCGAGAGCCAGCGCCACGGCGATCAAGGACAACAGGCGTCCCTGCGACCGGTGGCGGGGGAATGACGGCACAAGGATCATTCGCGCGCTCCCGCCGCGTTTTCCTGCAGGAATCGGGTTCGCAGGAAATCGCCCATGTCTGTATCGACCGACCGCATCCATTGCTCGGTGGTCTGGAACTCCGGCGCGGCGTCTTCCTCGGAAAAATCGGTCTGGGTGTCGGCACCCCGGTTGGCCTCGTTGTCGAAGACCACGTCGTCCGCCCCGATGCCGGAGTCCTCGCCCGTATCGCTTTCCTCGCGGGCGGTCTCGACAAACTCCAGAATGGCGCGTGTCACCGCGAGGTTCCATTCGGCCTGAGGAAAATCAGGGCGCAGTTGCAAGGCTTTCTCATAGGCCGCGATGGCGGGCCGGTATTCGCGGTTGCGGGTCCGCGCCATGCCCTCGGCAAAGGCCGCCTCGGGCGTGTCCAGCCGCGAATAGAGATCGGCGGCTTCCGGATACTGGCCCGCGCGGAACAGTGACAGGCCGCGCCACATCGGATTTTGGAACAGCGCGGCGGCGTCGGAAAACCGTGTGGCGCGATAGGCCTGCATCCCCTGCTGGTCGGGGGTGAAGAACCAGTCCACCACATCGGCCTGCGCCGGACCGGGGGCGGTCAGACCAGTGGCCAGCCCGACAACCAGCGCCCACCGCATGGTCCAGCCCCGCCGGAACCACAGCAGCAGAAGCGGCATCGCCAGCCATGCCAGAATCCAGCCGCGATCGTCCCAGTCCAACCGCTCGTCCCCCAGCAGGGCGGCGCGATAGGCCGAGGCCGCGGCGCTGTCGATGGCCTTCAGGTCCGTGTCATCAGCGGTCAGTTGCACGACCGTCGCGCCGTCCAGTTGATCCAGTGCGCCGCGCGGGCTGCCGTCTGGTGCGGCCACCAGGAACAGGATCGGCGTTTCCTCGGCCTGTGCGTCGCGGAAGGCGCTCACATCGGCCTCGCTCAACTCGTCCAGAACGAACAGAATGGCGCCGGGAGTTTCGGATTTCGCCAGTTCGGCGCCCGCCAGCGTCAGCGCCGCGGTGGCATTGTCGCCTTCTTCGGGCATGACTTCGGGCGTGAGCGACTCCAGCATCGACCGCAGGATATTCGGATCTTCGGTCAGCGGTGCGACACGATGGGCGGTGCCGGAATAGGCAATCAGCGCGGTGCGGGCCCCGGCGCGGCGTTCCACCAGATCGAGGATCTTGAACTTGGCCCGGTCCAGCCGGTTGGGCGGCAGATCCGGCGCCTCCATCGAGCGGCTGACCTCCAAGGCCACCACCATCGGCGCGGTCTGGGCCAGCAGCGGGTTCGGCACCCGGCTCCACGTCGGGCCGGCGGCCGCCAGCGTCAGCAGCACCAGACAGGCCGCGACCCCGTCGATGGGCTGCACCCGCCGTCGTCCGGTATCGCCCACAATCAGCGCCTCGGCCAGATGCGGGGCAATCCCGCGCGAGGGGGCGGTGGTGGTTGTCGCCGTCCCGCGTCGGGCGCGCCACCACAGCGCGGCGATGGGCAGCAGGGCCAGAAGCCACAGCGGGCGCAACAGGTGCAGCGCCGCAAGCGCATCGAGAAACGCCGCCATCACGCCGCCCTCCGCGATGTGGACAGTTGCAGCCAAAGCAGGGTCAGCGTGGCAATGACCACCGCCAGGGCAAAGGCGATCCAGGCCAGGGGTCGCTTGGGCTGGAAGTTGACGGTTTCCGTGACACGCGGGTTCAGACGGTCGATCTCGGCATAGATCTCCTGCAATCCGGCCCCGTCGGTGGCATAGTAGAAGGCCCCGTCGGCACGCTGCGCGATGTCTTCCAGGGCCTGAAGATCGACCTTGTCCTCGCCCGCGCCCTCGGGATTGCCAACGCCGATGGTAAAGATCCGCACCCCCTGCTGCTGCGCGATCTCGGCGGCGTTCACAGGCGACATGCGGCTGGAGGTATCGGCCCCGTCGGACAGCAGCACAAGCAGGCGCTGTTCAACCTCCGAGGTCTCGAAGGTGCGGATCGACAGGCCGATGGCATCGCCGATGGCCGTGTCCGGCCCGGCCATGCCCACGGTCGTACCGTCAAGCAATTCGCGCACCGAGACGAGATCCTCGGTGAAGGGCGTCTGAACGAAGGCGCGGCTGCCAAAGACGATCAGCGCGATACGATCTCCGTCGCGGGCTTCGATGAAGTCGCCGACCACATCCTTGACCACCTGCAGGCGCTGCGCCTGCGTGCCGTCCGGACCTTCCATGTCGCGGGCATCCATCGACCCGGAAATGTCCACGGCCAGCACCATGTCGCGCGCTGCCTTTTCCACGGTGATCTTCTGGCCCAACTGTTCGGGGCGGGCGAGGCCGAGCACCAACAGCCCCCAGCACAGGATCGCGGTGATCATCTGGATCCGGGCGCGCCGCAGCACCAACGCACCGGGCTTGGGGTCCAGCCCCGCCGCCTCGGTTATCTGCCGGAAGAACGGGATCCGAACCGCGGTCGTCTGGTGGCGATAGCGGGGCGCGAACCGCCAGACCAGCCAGGGCAGCGGCAGCAACAGAACCGCCCAGGGGAAGGCGAAGGAGTAGCTCATGCCGAGGCCTCCCGGCGATGCGCCTTCACCCAGTGCCGGGCCAGACCGGTCACGCGCGGATCGGGCGGCGTGTCCCGCCACGGTGCCTGCAGCAGGATTGCGCCCGCATCTCCTGAAAAGCTGGTCCCCGGACAGGTTTCGGACAGGAACGCCAGCCAGTCCTGCCCCAGCAACCCGACCACCTTGCGGCGGGGATAGGCGGCCAGCGCGGCGCGACGCAGGATGTCGGCCACCTTTGCCGGGTCATCGCCCGCAGCCTCCAGCTCGTTCAGCGCAGCACGACGATAGGCATTGGCCTGCCAGTGCCGCGCTGCCCGCCAACTCAGCCAGACAAGCGCGGCCAGCACCGCAAGCGACAGCCAGATCCAGCCCTGTGTCGCCGGGATCATCGAGATCGGTTCGGGTTCGGGGATCGGCTTGAGCATGTCGAGCATCTCGACAAGGTTCTTGCCCTCGGTGTCGGGGGTTTCTGCCATCAGCGTCGCCCTCCCGGCAGCCCCATGAGATCCAGCAGTTGCGGCAGGGTTTCGCGCCCCGCGCTCAGCGGCAGCACCGGGATGCCATAGGTGCGGGTCCAGCCGATCGCGCGGTTGACCCGCGCGCCGAAGGCCTCTTCCACCCGGTGCCTGATGTTGCTGTCCGCGCTGTCCAGCTCCACCTGCAACTGGCCATCCGAGGCAACGATGCGGAAATCGTCGGGCAGCCGGGTGCCGGTGGGATCGGTGACCGGGAACAGGATCACGTCGTTGTGCTGGGCCAGCCGCCGCACAAGCCGTTCGGTCTGATCATCCACCTCGCCAAAATCCGAGAACACGAGGATCAGGTTGCCCGTCGTGGCAATGCGCGCCGCCGCCTCCAGCGGACGGTTCAGCGGCATCGACACCGGCACATCCAGATCCGCCCGCAACCGGCAATTCGCCTCGGACAGGGTCGCGATGAAGCGGTTGAGCGCAAGGTTCGACGCCCGCGGCCGCAATTCGGCCACCGCATCATCCGAGAAGATGACGCCGCCGACCCGGTCGCCCTGCGCGCGGATCCGGTAGGCCGCCAGCGCCGCCGCTTCTGCCGCTGTCACCGATTTCATGTTGAGTTGCGTGCCATAGAACATCGACATGCGCTGATCGACCAGCAACAGCGCCGGGCGGTCGCGCTCTTCGGTGTAGACCCGCACATGCGGCTCGCCGGTGCGGGCGGTGACTTTCCAGTCGATGGTGCGCGGGTCGTCACCCACCTGGTAGTTGCGCAATTCCTCGAAGTTCAGCCCCCGGCCCCGCAGGCGCGAGGCATGGCGGCCGTTGAACGCGGATCGGGCCGGTTGGCGCGGCAGAAACGACAGCGCGCGCGCCGATCCTGCCAGCCGGCGCAAATGCTGCAGGTCCGTATGGATACGCGGGTCGGTCTTGCGCGGCACCTCGGGCATGATCCGGCCTCAGGGCAGCGCCACGAGGGACACGATTTCATCGACCACATCGTCGGTGGTCTTGCCTTCGCCCTGCGCCTCGAAAGACAGCGCAATCCGGTGGCGGAAGACGTCATGCACGATGGCGCGCACATCCGCCGGATCGACATAGTCGCGCTGCTTCAGCCAGGCATGGGCGCGGGCGCATTTGTCCAGCGCGAGGCTGCCGCGCGGACTGGCGCCGATCTCGATCCAGCGCGCCAGATCCTCGGACAGGGCGGCGGGCGTGCGGCTGGCCTGCACCAGGTCGGCCATGTAGCGATCCATCGCATCGGACACATGGATGCGCCCGATCTCGGCCCGCGCGTCGAACACCGCCTGCTGCGGGATGGCGTCCGGCGGGGTGGTGGCGTCTCCGGAAGATGCAGCCTGTTCCTCGCCGCGCACCAGGCGGATGACCTCCACCTCGTCCTCGACCGGCGGATACAGCACCTGCACATGCATCAGGAAACGGTCCATCTGCGCCTCGGGCAGCGGATAGGTGCCTTCCTGTTCGATCGGGTTCTGGGTCGCCATCACGATGAACAGCGGCGGCATCTTGTGGGTCGTGCCGGAAACGGTCACCTGCCGCTCTTCCATCGCTTCCAGCAGGGCGGCCTGCACCTTGGCCGGGGCGCGGTTGATCTCGTCCGCCAGCACGATGTTGGCGAAGATCGGCCCCTGTTCGAACCGGAACTGGCTGCCTTCGGGTCCCTGATGATACACCTCGGTGCCAGTGACATCCGACGGCAGCAGGTCCGGCGTGAACTGGATGCGCGAGAAATCGGCCTCCAGGTTCGTGGCCATCGCCTTGACCGCGCGGGTTTTTGCAAGGCCGGGCAGGCCCTCGATCAACAGGTTGCCATTGGCCAGAAGCCCGATCACCAACCGTTCGATCACGTCCGTCTGGCCGATGATGGACTGCCCCATGCGGTCCTGAAGGGCGGTGATCTGTTCTAGCGCGGTCATGGCCAAATCCTGCAATCGTCGTTTCGATGGAACACTGGTCGAACTAGCCCGCGAAGATTGCGTGACAAAATCACGACGGGCGTTTCCGCAGCATGGACCACCGCGCCTGACGGTTGCAACACCCTGAAGACCGGGGCAATCAGCCGTGCAGGCGTTTCGCCAGACGGTTCTGCCGTTCGATCACATTCGGCAGGTCGATGGTGACCATCTGACCGTCGCGGACGATCTGGCGGCCATCCACGAAGGAATGCTTGACCCGCGTCGGACCGGCCAGCAACAGTGCCGCCGGATCCCAACTGCCCGCGCTGTCGATGCCCGAGACATCCCAGACCGCGATATCGGCGCGTTTGCCCACGGCGATCTGGCCGCAATCGGGCCGGTTCAGCACCTCGGCCCCGCCACGCGTCGCGATCTCCAGCGCCTCGCGGGCCGACATCGCATCGGCGCCATTGGCCACCCGTTGCAACAGCATGGACTGGCGCGCCTCGAGGATCAGGTTGCCGGTGTCATTGCTGGCCGAGCCATCGACCCCCAGCCCGACCTTCACCCCGGCGTCGCGCATCTTGCGCACCGGTGCGATGCCGCTGCCCAGCCGGCAGTTGGAACAGGGGCAATGGGCGACACCGGTGCGGCTGCGCGCGAACAGGTCGATCTCTTGCCCGTCCAACTTGACGCAATGGGCGTGCCAGACGTCGGACCCGGTCCAGCCCAGATCCTCGGCGTATTGGCCCGGGCGGCAGCCGAATTTCTCCAGCGAATAGGCAATGTCCTCGTCATTCTCGGCCAGATGGGTGTGCAGCATCACGCCCTTGTCGCGCGCCAGCACCGCCGCGTCGCGCATCAGGTCGCGGCTGACCGAGAACGGCGAACAGGGCGCCAGCCCGACCCGCACCATCGCGCCCTCCGAGGCATCGTGGAACGCGTCGATCACACGGATGGAGTCCTCAAGGATCGCCGCTTCGCGCTCGACCAGACTGTCGGGGGGCAGGCCGCCGTCGCTTTCGCCGATGCTCATCGCCCCGCGCGTCGGATGAAACCGCAACCCGACCTCACCCGCCGCCGCAATGGTATCGTCCAGCCGCGCGCCGTTGGGATAGAGATACAGGTGATCCGAGGTCAGCGTACAGCCCGACAGCGCCAGTTCGGCCAGCCCCACCTGCGCCGACACGAACATCTCTTCCGGCCCAAAGCGCGCCCAGATCGGATAGAGCGTCTGAAGCCAGCCGAACAGCAGGGCATCCTGCCCCCCCGGCACCGCCTTGGTCAGCGACTGGTAGAGGTGATGATGGGTGTTCACCAGACCGGGCGTCACCACGCAGCCGCGCAGGTCGTGGGTTTCGCCGGTCGTTGTCAGCGCACTGCCGATCTCGACGATCACGCCGTCGCGCAGGCGCAGATCGGCCTGCGAAAGCTCGCGGCGGTCGTCGTCCAGCGTCAGGACGGTATCGGCATTTTTCAGAAGGATCTCGGTCATTCGGGTACATTCCTTGGCGACCGTCTCATCAGGGGAATGCCCGGCCGGTGGAAAACGGGTAAGAACCGACCGCTGGATTGATAGCGAACCGATCCTGCCCGGGTCAACGGATTTGTGGGCGACGGCAGAAGGAAGGGGCCTGTCCGGCCCGTACCCCTACCGCCCCCGCCGCTTCACCACCCCGCCGCGCTGCCCCGGACGACCGGCGGTGGACCGGCCCTTGCGCTTCATCGCGCTTTCGGCGGCGGCCTCGACGGCGCTTTGCCGGGCCAGCGGATCGTCGGCGATGGCCAGATCGACCGCTTCCAGCCGCTTGATCTCGTCGCGCAGGCGGGCAGCTTCCTCGAATTCCAGGTTCTCGGCGGCCTTGCGCATCTCGTCGCGCAGCCCGTCCAGATGGGCCTGCAGGTTCGCGCCGACCAGCGGCTTGTCCACCGTGGCGGTGACCCGCGCCATGTCGGTGTCGCCCTTGTAGAGCCCGGCCAGAACATCCTCGACGTTCTTCTTCACCGTCTCGGGGGTGATCCCGTGTTCCTCGTTATAGGCGATCTGCTTGGCGCGGCGGCGGTCGGTCTCGCCGATGGCCCGCTCCATCGAGCCGGTGACCCTGTCGGCATACATGATGACCTTGCCGTCGGCGTTGCGCGCGGCCCGCCCGATGGTCTGGATCAACGAGGTTTCGGAGCGCAGGAAGCCCTCCTTGTCGGCGTCCAGAATCGCCACCAGCCCGCATTCGGGAATGTCCAACCCCTCGCGCAACAGGTTGATGCCCACCAGCACGTCGAAGGCGCCCAACCGCAGGTCGCGCAGGATCTCGATACGTTCGATGGTGTCGATGTCCGAATGCATGTAACGCACCCGGATGCCCTGTTCGTGCAGGTATTCGGTCAGATCCTCGGCCATGCGCTTGGTCAGAACTGTGGCCAGCACCCGCTGGCCACGCTCGGCCACGCGCCGGATCTCGTCCAGCAGATCATCGACCTGGGTCTTGACCGGGCGGATCTCGACCTGCGGGTCCAGGAGGCCGGTGGGGCGGATCACCTGTTCGGTGAAGACGCCGCCGGATTGCTCCAGCTCCCAGCCCGCCGGAGTGGCCGAGACGAAGACCGATTGCGGGCGCATGGCATCCCATTCCTCGAACTTCAGGGGGCGGTTGTCCATGCAGGACGGCAGGCGGAATCCGTGTTCGGCCAATGTGAACTTGCGGCGGTAGTCGCCCTTGTACATGCCGCCGATCTGCGGCACCGACACATGGCTTTCGTCGGCAAAGACGATGGCGTTGTCGGGAATGAACTCGAACAACGTGGGCGGCGGCTCTCCCGGTGCGCGGCCGGTCAGATAGCGCGAATAGTTCTCGATCCCGTTGCAGACGCCGGTGGCCTCCAGCATCTCCAGATCGAAATTGGTGCGCTGCTCCAGCCGCTGGGCTTCCAGCAGCTTGCCCTCGGCGACCAGTTGATCCAGCCTGATGCGCAGTTCGGCCTTGATGCCGATGATTGCCTGTTTCATCGTCGGCTTCGGCGTGACGTAGTGCGAATTGGCGTAGATGCGGATCTTGTCGAACGTGTCGGTCTTTTCGCCGGTCAGCGGATCGAACTCGGTGATCGCTTCCAGTTCCTCGCCGAAGAAGGACAGCCGCCAGGCCCGGTCCTCAAGGTGCGCCGGCCAGATTTCCACCACATCACCGCGCACCCGGAAACTGCCGCGCTGGAAGCCTGCGTCATTGCGGCGGTACTGCTGGGCCACCAGATCGGCCATCACCTTGCGCTGGTCGTAGTCATTGCCCGTGTGCAGATCGACCGACATCGCCGAATAGGTCTCGACCGAGCCGATGCCATAGATGCACGACACCGAGGCCACGATGATCACGTCATCGCGTTCCAGCAGCGCCCGGGTGGCCGAGTGGCGCATCCGGTCAATCTGTTCGTTGATCTGCGATTCCTTCTCGATGTAGGTATCGCTGCGCGGAACATAGGCTTCGGGCTGGTAGTAGTCATAGTAGCTGACGAAGTATTCCACCGCGTTGTCGGGGAAGAAGCCCTTGAACTCGCCGTACAATTGCGCCGCCAGGGTCTTGTTGGGGGCCAGGATGATGGCGGGCCGCTGGGTTTCCTCGATCACCTTGGCCATTGTGAAGGTCTTGCCGGTGCCGGTGGCCCCCAGAAGCACCTGGTTCTGCTCCCCCTCGCGCACGCCTTGGGTCAGTTCCGCGATGGCCGTGGGCTGATCGCCGGCCGGCGAGAAGTCGGTATGCAGGATGAACTGCCGCCCGCCTTCCAGCTTTTCGCGGCCGCCGGTGCGGTCCACCGTGGGCGTCTTGTCGGAATGGGCATAGGGCATGGCGAGACTCGCTGACGGCTGCAACCTTGGAAACTTAGGGCCCCGCACCGGGTTGTGCCAGTGCCCGTGTCGGCCCTTCCTGACAGGAGGGTGTCAGGAGGTCACGCCCCTGTTTCCCGTCAGACAAGGATATTTCCCATCAGGCACGCTTGATTCTTGAGAGAATCAATTGAACACGATAGTGTCCCATGATTGAAGACGAATGCTGGTCGCCGCCTCTCTGTTACTCCGACACCTACGCGTGCGGCGACCGGCTTTCTTCCCTTTCCCGTCAACAGCGCCGCTTTGCCGCTTCCCGCCCGCGCCCCGGTCGTGGTATCGCACCGTAAAACACGGAGGCTGACATGCGCGCACGCATCTATCGTCCTGCCAAGACGGCAATGTCATCGGGAACCGCCAAGACCCACGACTGGGTGCTTGAATTCGCGGCCGCTTCGCAGCGCGAGGTCGATCCGCTGATGGGCTGGACCAGTTCCAGCGACACCCAAAGCCAGGTGCGGCTGCGGTTTGCCACCAAGGAAGCCGCCAAGAAGTACGCGCAGGATCGCGGCATCGACGCCGAGATCAGCGAACCCAAGACCCGCAAGCCCAACATCCGCCCGCGCGGCTATGGTGAAAACTTCGTGCCGGACCGTCGCGGCGCCTGGACCCACTGATCCGGTCCCGATCCCGCCGGGCGCCCGTCAGACGCGCCCGGACCCCCAGCTTTGCACCATTTTCCGCGCCGTGGTGAATTGCGCCAGCAGCCTGCTGTGATCAGCCTGCGGCGTCAGGATGGTCTCAGGCGCGGTCACGGCCACATCCCCCCCGGACGCCCGCGCCGCCAGCCGCGCCACGCCAAGCGCCGTGCGTTCGGGATATTCCGACAGGCGCAGGGACTTCCCCGTCACATCGGCAAGAAACTGGCAAAAGCCGCGATTGCGGGCCATGCCGCCATCGACACCGATGGGGCTGGCGATGGGACCGTGACGTTCGAACTCCTGCAATATCTCGGCCATGCGCAGGGCAACCCCTTCGAACACCGCCTGCACCATGTCCTGCGGGCGGGTGTCCAGCGTCAGCCCCAGCCAGCCACCCTTGGCCGCCTCGTCCCAATGCGGGCAGCCCAGCCCGGACAGCGATGGCACGAAGGCCAGACCACGCGCCAGAATCGGCAGGCCTTCGGGTGCGGCCAGATCCGAAAAATTGCGAAACAGACCCAGGTCGCGCGCCCAGTTCAGCGCGCTTGAGGCGGTGAAAATCCCCCCGTCCAGCGCGTAGTGCAGCATCTGCCCGGCCTCCCGCCAGGCCACGGTCGGCAGGGCAGCGGTATTGCCGGCGGGCGGGGTTGAACCCAGAAGGGTCAGCGCGAAGGCGCCGGTGCCGAAGGTGACCTTGGTATCCCCGGCCTTTTCGACACCATGGCCGAACAGGGCCGCCTGCTGATCGACGATGGCGCTTTGGCAGGCCAGCCCCTCGGCCTGCCCCAGATCGCCGTTGCAATCGGTGATCGCGGGCAGGCAGCTTTCCGGCACCCCGAACAGCGCACAAAGGTCCGCGTCCCACGTTCCGCTGTGCAGGTTCATCAGCGAGGTGCGCGAAGCCGTGGCCACATCGGTTTCGAACCGTCCGGTCAGAACGTCGCGGAAATAGGCGTCGCTGGTGCCCAGCCGCAGACGCCCTGCCTCCAGCAGCGCGCGGGCATCGGGCAGATGGGCAAGGCACCATGCCAGCTTGGCGGCAGAGAAATAGGGCGACAGCTGCAGCCCGGCGCGATCGCGCACCAAGGCCGCGTGCCCCGCCGCTTTCAGCGCCGCACAGGTGTCGGTGGTGCGGGTGTCCTGCCAGACGATGATCGGGCCCAGCGGTACCCTGGTGTCCGCGTCCCACGCCAGACAGCTTTCGCCCTGGTTGCCCAGCCCAAAGATCGTGGCCCCGGCGGCCTTGCCCACGCGCAGGGCGGCGCGGATGTTGCCGACGATCTCGCCGGCATCATGTTCCACCCATCCCGGTTGAGGATAGAGTTGCCGGTGGTCGCGGGCAAAGACCCTTTCGGACGTGCCATCGGGGCGGTACAGGAAGGCCGAGGTCGAGGTCGTGCTCTGGTCGATGGCAAGAACAGTCATTCTGCCTCCGGAGTCGGGTGCAGTGGCAGGGTGATGCGGCGTTCGGGGCGCGAGGCGATCCAGTGGCTCTGGCCCGCGACCCGCACCTGTCCCGAAAAAGGTTGACGCAGCCGCATCTGCACGCGGTCGAAGGCGGGCGGAACCTGTGGTGCCGGGGCACAAAGCTCCTGCGGCAGGGCGTAGGCAAGCGCGTCGCCTTGCGTCACCCCATCGACAGCCAGCGGCTCAGCGGTATCTCGGGGCGGAAGCGCGCCGTTCAGTGCGGCCGCCATGCAACGCGCCACCCTGCGGCCCTCCTCCCAGCACCAACCAGCGGTTTCTATGGGGTGCAGCACATTGCCTGCCGAGAAATACGCGGGATCTGTCAGGCGTCCGTATTGATCGACGCGCGGCCCGAGGCTGCCGGGGTCCAGCGCCAGACCGGCGGCCCGCAGCAGTGCGTTTTCCGGTCGGAACCCGCCGGTCACCACCACCCCGTCACAAGCGATGTCGCGCTGCACACCATTGCTCTCCACGGTGATGCCGTCCACTTGCGCGCGCCCGTGGATCGCCGTGATCCGGGTATTGCGGTACAGCGGTACGCCCAGCGCACGCGGGGCGGCGGCGAACACTCCGCGCGCGGTGATTTCCGGACCAGGCTCCAGCATCGCCACCGGGCGCGCGCCCAGCGTTCGGCAGGTCAGCAGCGCCGAGAAGGCGACCAGCTCGGTGCCGAGGATGACAGGCTTGTGGAACGGGCGATGCTTCGAGAAGGCCGCGAAGCTTTGCAAGGTGGCGGTGTTCATCACACCGCCGGGCTTGGTGCCGCCGATCAGGCGCGCGGCGCGCGGGGTTTCGCGGGCGCCAAGGGCCAGCAGAACCACCCGCCCGCGGATCCGGCGCGGGCCATCGGGGGTGCTGACGTCGACCTCGCCACCTGGATGCAGCGCGGTGACGGTGGTCTGACATCGGATCTCGACACCCGCGCCTTTTGCCTCCTGCACCAGCCGCTTGGCATAGGCGGGACCGAACATGAGCCGTTTCCACTCGCGCAGGCCATAGGGCGAATGCAGGCAGTGCCGGGGGATGCCGCCGGCTGTGGCTTCGCGCTCCAGCACGACAACCCGGCCGCCCCCCTGACGGCGCAACTCGGTCGCCGCCGACAGGCCTGCCGGACCGGCCCCGATGATCAGTGCATCGACGGTATCAGGAGGATCGCTCATGTGTCGGTACTTTCGGCCAGAAGATCCTGCACCGCCTGCCCGCAATAAAAGCCCTGACAACGGCCCATGGTGGCGCGAGTGCGGCGCTTCAGACCGGCCAGCGTTTTGGGTGCCAAAGGATCATCCAAGGCGGCGCGCACCTCGCGCCATGTTACCCGCTCGCAATGACACAACATGCCGTCGTTGCCGGATGCCTGCCAGTCACGCGCACCCTCTTCGGCCAGCATCGCCATGCGGGGCACCTGCGGGGCAGACAGCGGTGCGGGCGCATGCCCCTGCCCCTGTAACAGCCGCGCCACATGTGCCGCCGTGCCCAGGGCCGAGCTCAACCCGGTCGAGCGGATCGCCCCGACCGTGACCATGTTGCGTCCGGCATGGGCGCGGATCTGGTAGTCCTTGTGTTCGCACGCAGGGCGCAGGCCGGCGTAGATGCTGGTCACTTCCTCCTGCGCCAGTGCGGGCAAAATCTCGGCCCCCTTGGCGTGCAGCATTCGCAGGGTCTCGGCCTCAAGACCGGCGGTTTCGCGATCATCCTGTTCCTCGGCGGTGGGACCGACCAGCAGGTTGCCCCAGACCGTGCGGCAGACAACGATGCCCTTGGTGGTGGCGGTGGGCACCGGCAGCAGGATGTGCCGCGCCAGACCGGCGGCCATCTTGTCGAAGACCACGAATTGTCCCTTGCGCGGGCGGATGGTGAACTGCGTCTGCCCCAGAAGGGCCGCGTCGATCCGGTCGCCGAAAAGGCCCGCGGCATTGACAACATGGCGTGCCCGCAGCGGCCCCTGCGTGGTGTCCAGCGTCCAGACCGCGCCGTCGAATTCGCCGCCCGAGACGGCACAATTCCGCTTCAGACTGGCGCCGTTCAATAGCGCCTGCAGCAGATAGGCATGGGGCGCCGACCACGGATCGATCAGGCTTTCGCGCGGCACCCGGAACGCGGCACGCACGTCCGGGTTCAGGTTCGGTTCCAGCGCAAGGGTTTCGGTTCGGGTCAGGGGCACGACGTCGCTCACCGCGTTGGCGCGGGCCTGCTCCATCAGGACCGGCAGGCGCGCCTCCTGCTCGGCGCTCCAGGCCAGCACAAGCGCGCCGCAGCGATCCAGCGGCAGGTTGAATTGCGCGTGCAGCGCCTCGTACTCGCGGTAGCCTTCTTGCACGCAGGCCAGCTCCAGCGAGCCCTCGGGGGCATCGAAGCCGGTGTGCAGGATCGCGCTGTTGGCCTTTGATGCGCCGTCAAGAATGTCGGCGGCCTTTTCCAGTACCACCACCCGCGCCCCGTCCAGCGTCAGACGGCGGGCAATGGCGCAGCCGATGACCCCGGCACCGATCACCGCGATGTCATAGGTCTGGACCGGCTGGGTCATGGGCAGGGGTTTCCGATTCCTGAACGCACGCTGCCACCTTTCTGACCACAGATGACCGACCAGTCAATCCGAGGCAGAAAATTTGACTGTTCGGTCACAAATCATTTGACAGCGGCGCTCAAGCCTTGTGCAAATGGGCGGCACGGGGGTTTGATGCGCGAATGTCGGCGATGAAGAGCACACAGCGCCAGGATCGGATGGCGGCCTTCGTGGCCAGCGAGGGCGAGGTCACGGTTGACGCCCTTGCCGCGCGCTTTGACGTATCGGTGGAAACCGTGCGCCGCGATCTGGCCAAGCTGGAGGATCAGGGTCGTCTGCGCAAGTTTCACGGTGGCGCCCGCCCGGTGCCAGCCCAGCAAAGGCTGCACGTGGAGGCCTCGTTCGAGGCCCGCATGAACGAAGAACGCGCGGCCAAACAGGCCATCGCCGCCAAGCTGACCCAGATCGTGCATCCCGGCGACACGCTGTTTCTGGACACAGGCTCCACCACGCTGGTCGCTTGTTCGGTGCTGGCGGAACTGCGCGGGCTGACCGTCATCACCAATTCCGTAGCCGCCGCCGAGAAACTCAGCCTCGGCGGTCAGGGTCAGGTCTATCTGCTGGGTGGCGCCTATGCCCGAGGCAACAGCCAGACCGTCGGCGCGATGGTGCTGGAGCAGATCGGCCGGTTCCGCGCCGATCACGCGGTGCTGACCCCGACCGGGGTGGATGCCGAGGCCGGTGTCACGGACGCCAATGCGGACGAGGCCGAAATTGCCCGAGCAATGATCAATTCCGCCCAAAGCGTCACATTCTTGACCGTTCCGTCAAAATTTGGCCGCAAGGCCGCCTTTCACGTTTGTGGGCTGACTCAAATTCAGACCGTTCTTGCGGCGGGACCACCCGACGACACGCATCTCAAGGCCCTGGGCACCGCCGGCGTGGCGCTCCCCTGAGGCAGACGACAGGAAGAAACGAAGGACAGCATGCCCAAAGCACTGCAATTATACGTCAGGATCATTGATCGGATTTCCGACTATGTCGGCATTGTGGCGATGTACCTGATCTTCGCCATGATCGGCATCCTGCTGATGGATGCGATCACCCGCAATGTTCTGGAAATACCGGTGCACTGGGGCATCGAGGCGGCGCAGTTCACGCTGGCGGCCTATTACTTCATGGGCGGGGCCAAGACCATGAAGGAAGGCGACCATGTGCGCATGGACCTGCTGTACGATCGCCTGTCCGAGCGCGGCAAGCATCGGCTGGATGCGATCACCGCTGCCTGCTTGCTGTTCTATCTGGTGGTGCTGTTCATCGGGTCGATCTCCTCGCTGGAATACGCCATCCAGACCGACGAACGCCGGTTCTCCATGTGGAACCCGTCGATGATCCCGATCAAGACGCTGATGGTGGGCTGTATTGCCCTGATGATCCTGCAAACCGTTTCCGAGTTCTTCAAACACATCGCCGCCCTGCGCGGGGAGGTTCTTTCATGAGTCCTGAACTCATCGCGTTGACGATGTTCGGCACCACCATGGTGCTGCTTCTGACCGGCCAGCGGGTGTTCGGCGCCATCGGCTGCGTTGGCGCGGGCATGGTGTTGATGCTGTACGGCACCGGCGGGGTCGAGATCCCCTTCTCGGCGGCCTTCAAGCTGTTCAACTGGTTCCCGATGCTGACGCTGCCCCTGTTCATCTACATGGGCTATGTGCTGTCCGAAGCCGGCATCGCCGAAGACCTGTACAAGATGCTGCACGTCTGGTTCGGGCGGGTCGGCGGCGGGCTGGCCATCGGCACGATCTTCCTGATGGTCATCATCTCGGCCATGAACGGGCTGTCGGTGGCAGGCATGGCCATCGGCGCCACCATCGCCCTGCCCGAGATGCTGCGACGCGGTTATGACAAGGTGCTGATCACCGGCGTGGTTCAGGGCGGCTCGTCGCTGGGCATCCTGGTGCCGCCGTCGGTGGTGATGGTGCTGTTCGGCATGATCGCGCGCCAGCCGGTGTCGCAGCTTTGGCTGGCAGGCGTGTTTCCCGGCCTGCTGATGGCCACCTTCTTCGTGATCTACGTGATAATCCGCACCAAGATCAATCCTGACCTCGCCCCCGTGGTATCGGACGAGGAATTGAACATGCCCCTGCGCGAAAAGCTGAAACTGCTGCGCGCCGGCATCATCCCCTTCCTGATCTTCTTTGCCATGACCGGCCTGTTCATCATGGGCATCACTTCGCTGGTGGAAAGTTCGGCGGTGGGGGCCACGGCGGCGACGCTGGCGGCCATTGCCAAGGGGCGGTTCTCGTTGCGGATGATCCATGACACGGCGCGCAAGACGCTGGGCGTGTCCTGCATGTTCCTGTGGCTGATCCTTGCTGCCCTGGCTTTCGGCGCGGTGTTCGACGGTATCGGCGCGGTCCGGGCCATCGAAAGCCTGTTCATCACCCGGTGGGAACTGACGCCCTGGCAGGTTATCATCATGATGCAATTGTCGTTCATCGTGATGGGAATGTTCCTGGACGACACCGCGATGCTGGTCATCGTGGCGCCACTGTACGTGCCGCTGGTCAAGACCCTGGACCTGGGCTTTGACAACCAGCTGATCTGGTTCGGTGTGCTCTATACGATGACCTGCCAGATCGCCTATATCACGCCACCCTTCGGCTATAACCTGTTCCTGATGCGCTCCATGGCGCCAAAGGACATCACCCTGCCCGACATTTACCGGTCGATCTGGCCGTTCGTCCTGATGATGACGTTCACCATCGTGCTGGTAATGCTGTTCCCGCAGATCGCGCTTTGGCTGCCCGAAGCTGTGCGGAACTGATCACCTGAAGAAAAAACCAGAACCAACAGAGAGAGAGGTCACCATGACAAAAGACAACAAACCGGCCCCGTCCAGCAAGATCCTGTCCACCCGTCGCAAGTTCCTGGCAGGCTCGGCCATCGGCGCGGCCTCGACCCTGGCCGCCCCGGCGGTGATCGCCCAGCAGGGCCCGATCAAGTGGCGGCTGCAAACCTATTCCGGTGCACCGCTGGGGGCGCATGTGATCAAGCCGCAGATCGAGGCGTTCAACACCGCCGCCAACGGCGAGATGGAGATCGAACTGTACTACGCCGACCAGCTGGTCCCCACGGGCGAGCTGTTCCGCGCCCTGCAGAACGGCACGCTGGACGCGGTGCAGTCGGACGAAGCCACCATGGCCTCGCCCGTCGATATCTCGGTCTTCGGCGGCTATTTCCCCTTTGCCACGCGCTACTCGCTCGATGTGCCGGCGCTGTTCAACTACTATGGGCTGAACGAGATCTGGAAAGAGGCCTATGACGAGGTCGACAATGTGACCTGGCTGTCGGCCGGGGCCTGGGATCCGCTGCACATCTTCACCAAGGAACCGATCCGCTCGCTCGCCGACATGCGCGGCAAGCGCGTCTTCGGCGTGCCGACCGCGGGCCGTTTCCTGTCGCAATACGGCCTGATCCCGGTGACGGTGCCGTGGGACGATGTGGAAGTCGCCCTGCAAACCGGCGAGCTGGACGGCGTGGCCTGGTGCGGCTTCACCGAAGCCTATGAGGTTGGTTGGGCCGACATCTGCAACTACGCCCTGACCAACTCGGTCACCGGCGCGTGGTTCGGCTCGTATTTCGCCAACACCGCCAGCTGGGACAAGGTGCCGCCGCACCTGCAGGAGCTGTTCAGGATCACCATCGACCAGTCGCACTATTATCGCGCGACCTGGTACTGGGGCGGCGAGGCCAAGCTGCGCGTGGAAGGCGAGAAGATGGAACTGACCTCGCTTCCGCCGGAAGAATGGGCCCAGGTCGTGGCGGATTCCGAAACGTTCTGGGACAGCGTCGCCGACAAGGGCGGCCGTCCGCAGCGCGTGGTGGAAGCGTTCAAGACCTACGCCGCAACCATGGAAAAAGCGGGCTACCCCTACCGCTGATCAATCCGATCGCGACAGGCGGGACATCCTGCCTGTCGCCCCTTGGCCACGGCCAACGACGTTTCGACGCGCAATGCCAGAGCGCCTTGGAACCAATGTCGAAAACTTGGGGGAAAGTGGTGGGCGACCCTGGAATCGAACCAGGCGTGGGTCTCCCCGGCGGAGTTACAGTCCGCTGCCGCACCTTGCAGCCCGTCGCCCGTCTGCGATGCGCTGCACCGTCTGACGTGGGCCGCTGGATAGCCGCCCGCCAAGAAGCCGTCAACCGGAAAATAACACCGCCGCGCCTTGCCCGAAGAACAAGTTTCGCGCATGGTGCCGCCCTTGCCACAGCGAGGAAGCGGACCCGTGAAAAAACCGAAATGGGTGATCGAAAAGGAACAGTCTCGCCGGGCCTCGGCGCAGGAAACCGTGTGGCTGTTCGGGCTGCATGCGGTGCGCGATGCCCTGCAGAACCCGGCCCGCGACCGGCTGCGGCTGGTGGTCACCAAGAACGCCGCCGACAAGCTGGCCGAGGCCATCGCCCTGTCCGGGATGGAACCGGAAATCGCCGATCCGCGCCGCTTTCCGGTGCCGCTGGATCCCGGCTCGGTGCATCAGGGGGCAGCCCTTGAGGTCAAGCCGCTGGACTGGGGCGGGTTGTCAGACTGCTGTGCACCGCGCAAGGACACCAATGCGCTGGTGGTTCTGCTGGACCGCGTGACCGACCCGCACAACGTGGGCGCCATTCTGCGCTCGGCCGAGGTGTTCGGCGCCCGGGCGGTCATCGGCCCGCAACGCCATTCGGCGCCCGAGACTGGCGCGCTGGCCAAGACCGCCTCGGGGGCGCTGGAACGGCAGCCCTATCTGCGGGTGCGCAACCTGGCCACCACGATGGAGGAGCTGCGCAACATGGGCTACCTGCTGCTGGGACTGGCCGGCGAGGCCGAGCACAGCATCGAGGACACCCTGCAACCGCTGCCCCCCGGCCCGGTGGCGCTGGTGCTGGGCGCCGAGGGCCCCGGCCTGCGCGAAAAGACCCGCGACACCTGCGACAGTCTGGTCAATATCCCGGCATTGGGTGAATTTGGCTCGCTCAACGTCTCCAACGCGGCCGCCGTTGCCCTATATGCTGCAAGGCACGTCCACCGGAGCTGACCCTTGCCGCACGGAACCAAGATTGCCACCTGCTGCTATTGCGGCACCCGCGCCGCGCTGGTGCTGACCGGGCGCGATGGCCATGAGCTGGCCTGCGCCTCTTGCGGGGCGCCGCTGCACGATCTCAAGGCGCTGAAGACGCAACCGGCACCGGCCAAACCGGGGAAAACCCGGATGAAGCCTTCGAAGCCGAAAAAGAAGAAGCGCAAGAAGTCGCTGTCGCGCAAGCTGATGGGCGAAGCCTTCGATCTTCTGGACGACATCTTCGACTGACCGCTTCACAAGTTTGTCACCGGGAGCGCAACAACTCTTCCAAATCGCGATTTGCACCCTACATATATTGCGTCGGCAAGCTGGAACTCTTGCCCTTTCAAACTGTCCCTCGTTCCACGACTTCAGCGCCCGGTTTGTCCCGGGCGCTTTTTTCTGCGGGAATCTGCCATGACCCTTACCGACGACAAGCTGCGCCAGATCTGGACCGACACCAAGGTGATTGCCTGCATCGGCGCCTCGCCCAATCCGGCGCGGCCCAGTCACTATGTCTCGCAGTTCCTGCGCGAACGCGGATATCGCGTGATCCCGGTCAATCCGGGCCAGGCTGGCGTGCAGTTGTTCGGCGAAACCGTGGTCGCGACGATTGCCGATCTGCCCGCAGAGGTCGACATGATCGACGTGTTCCGAAACTCGGCCCATGTGGCCGGGGTTGTCGAGGCGGCGCTGGCCCATCTTCCGGCCCTGCGCACTATCTGGACCCAACTGGGCGTGCAGGATGATGCAGCAGCGGCCAAGGCGCGCGCGCAGGGGATTCGCGTGGTTCAGAATCGCTGCCCGATGATCGAGCTCCCCCGCCTGTTCGGCTCCGGACCGGTGTAATCCCGGCACAGATTACCGAGATTTGCCTGCGTGCCGGGCAAGATGCGGAACATTTTGGGAACATTTAAGTGAATCCCTGCAAGACCTTGGGGGCCTGCCAAGGAAAACGCTGCCATGTTTCAAACCCAATCCGCTCCGCCGCCCCGCCCGCACCCGTCGCTGATCGAAGCCGAGGTTTCCGCGGCCCTTGAAGACAACCGGATTACGCTGGCGTTTCAGCCAGTGGTCCTGGGGGCCGACACGGCAATGGTCGCCTTTCACGAAGGCCTGCTGCGCCTGCGCCGTCCGCACGGCGGGCTTGTGTCTGCGGGCGCTTTCATGCCGGCGGTGGAAGACCGCCCGCTGGGCCGCCAACTGGATGTGCGCGCCCTGCAACTGGGCCTTGCGGAACTGGGTCGCCGCCCGACCCTGCGACTGGCGGTGAACGCCACGCCCCAATCCCTGCGCACCCCGCAATGGTGGCACGCGCTGACCACCGGACTGGCCGCCGCGCCCGATCTGGCCGAACGCCTGATCGTCGAGGTTACCGAATGCAGCCGCCTGACCACGCCGGACATGCCCGCGATCTTCGACCGGCTGCGCGGGTTGGGCCTGTCGCTGGCGCTGGACGATTTCGGCGCGGGCAGCACCTGTTTCAGCACCCTGCGCGCCCTGCGTTTCGACATCCTGAAGATCGACGGTCAGTATTCCCGCGATGTCGAGCGTGATCGCGACAACCAGGTGCTGTTCGACGCGCTGCTGGGACTGGCCCGGCACTTCGACCTGCTGACCGTTGCAGAATCGGTCGAAAGCCATGCGCAAGCCGCATACCTCGCCTCCCGTGGCGTCGACTGCCTGCAGGGCTATGCCTTCGGGCGGCCCGGCCCCAGGCCCAGTTGGCCGATTGCCCCCTCCGTCCCCTGTTCTCTCGGAACCCCGCTGGCACGCTGAGACACAAAGTCAGTTGCTCCGCCGGGGTCCACCGCCTATCCAAGGCGGGTCAGGCGGTTCCCCCCGAAACCGGAATGCGCCGCCTGTCGAGAGACAACGGAAGGAATACCCATGACCGACGTCGTAATCGCATCGGCTGGCCGCACAGCGGTTGGAAGCTTCCTCGGATCGTTTGCGAATACCCCCGCGCACGACCTTGGCGCCGCCATGCTGGAGGGTCTTGTCGCCCGCGCCGGAATTGACAAATCGGACGTATCCGAAACCATCCTCGGTCAGGTGCTGACCGCGGCCCAGGGCCAGAACCCGGCCCGTCAGGCGCATATCAATGCCGGCCTGCCGCAGGAAAGCGCAGCCTGGAGCATCAACCAGGTGTGCGGCTCGGGTCTGCGCGCCGTCGCTCTGGGTGCCCAGCACATCATGCTCGGCGATGCCTCGATCGTCGCCGCCGGCGGCCAGGAGAACATGTCCATGAGCCCCCATGCCGCCGCCCTGCGCGCGGGTCAGAAGATGGGCGACATGAAGTACATCGACACGATGATCAAGGACGGCCTGTGGGATGCCTTCAACGGCTACCACATGGGCCAGACCGCCGAGAACGTGGCGAACCAGTGGCAGATCACCCGCGAACAGCAGGATGAATTCGCCGTGGCCTCGCAGAACAAGGCCGAAGCCGCCCAGAAGGCCGGCAAGTTCGTCGATGAAATCATCCCCTTCACCGTGAAGACCCGCAAGGGCGAGATCGTGGTGGACGCGGATGAATACATCCGCCACGGCGCCACCATGGAAGCCATGCAGAAACTGCGTCCGGCCTTTACCAAGGACGGATCGGTCACCGCCGCCAACGCCTCGGGCCTGAACGACGGTGCCGCCGGCGTGCTGCTGATGTCCGCCGCCGAAGCCGAAAAGCGCGGGATCACCCCGCTGGCCCGCATCGCGTCCTACGCCACTGCCGGCCTGGACCCGACCATCATGGGTGTTGGCCCGATCTACGCCTCGCGCAAGGCGCTGGACAAGGCCGGCTGGTCGGTCGACGATCTGGACCTGGTCGAAGCCAACGAAGCCTTCGCCGCGCAGGCCTGCGCCGTGAACAAGGACATGGGCTGGGATCCGTCGATCGTGAACGTGAACGGCGGTGCCATTGCCATCGGTCACCCGATCGGCGCTTCGGGCGCGCGGGTGCTGAACACGCTTCTGTTCGAAATGCAGCGCCGCGATGCCAAGAAGGGCCTCGCCACGTTGTGCATCGGCGGCGGCATGGGCGTTGCGCTCTGCGTGGAGCGTCCCTGATCCGCGAAAACACACGACTAAAAGGGTGCCCGCAAGGCACCCTTTTTTTCAAAAGGCTCCGTGCAGCCGGCAGGTTGCGTCAATTTACCAAGCGCAACAATGTTGCTCAGGACAGATCAACTTCGTAACAGAGTTACAAGATTTTAAGCCAAACTGGAGGGACAACCATGGCAAGAGTAGCACTCGTCACCGGCGGATCGCGCGGCATCGGCGCCGCAATCTCGAAAGCACTGCAAGCGGCGGGATATCAGGTCGCAGCCACCTATGCGGGCAACGACGAGAAGGCCGCCGCCTTCACCGCCGAAACCGGCGTCAAGACCTACAAGTGGGACGTGGCCGACTATGAGGCCTGCAAGGCTGGCATCGCACAGATCGAAGCCGATCTCGGCCCGGTCGAGATTCTGGTGAACAACGCCGGCATCACCCGCGACGCGCCTTTCCACAAGATGGCGCCCGAGCAGTGGTCGCAGGTCATCAACACCAACCTGACGGGCGTGTTCAACATGACCCACAACGTCTGGCCCGGCATGCGCGAGCGCAAGTTCGGCCGCATCATCAACATCTCGTCGGTGAACGGCCAGAAGGGCCAGTTCGCACAGGTCAACTATGCCGCGGCGAAAGCCGGCGATCTGGGCTTCACCAAGGCGCTGGCCCAGGAAGGTGCCCGCGCCAACATCACCGTGAACGCCATCTGCCCCGGCTACATCAACACCGACATGATGAGCACCATCCCCGAGAAGGTGATGGACGGCGTGATCCTGCCGCAGATCCCGGTGGGCCGTCTGGGCGAGCCGGAAGAAATCGCACGCTGCGTGACCTTCCTGGCTTCGGATGACGCAGCCTTCATCACCGGTTCGACCCTCTCGGCAAACGGCGGTCAGCTGATGACCTGAGCCAAGACGGCTTTGGCAGATTGGGGGCTGACCCGGCCGGGTCGGCCCCTTTTTTGTGCTCAGCCGCGCCCGAACAGTGCAGCAACCAGCGCGCGGAAGACTGCGGAACGGGCGGCATGCGCGCGGCGGAAGGCCAGGCGGCTTTGGCAGGTCGGCGTGGTTTCAAACATGGCCATGACAATCTCCTTTGGGGGTGCACTCAAGGTGATCTTATCCACGCCACCATACAAACGAGACTTTTCATGCTTACAGATTAGTTTTACTTAACTGTATGTCCGACCGACTTCCGCCCCTGACTGCCCTGCGCGCCTTCGAGGCCGCCGCCCGTCACCTGAGTTTTGCCCGCGCGGCAGACGAGTTGAACGTCACCCCCGCCGCGCTGAGTTTTCAGATCAAGTCGCTGGAAAGCCACCTTGGCCAGCCGGTGTTTCATCGCCTGACCCGCGCCGTTGCCCTGACCGAGGCCGGCGCGCGCCTGCAGCCCGGTGTTGCCGATGGCTTCGCCGCCCTTCACAGCGCTTGGGCCGCCGCCGGGCGGGTTCAGGATGAAAACGTGCTGACAGTGACCGCCGGTCCGGCCTTCACCTCCACCTGGCTGGCGCCCCGCATGTATGACTTTGCCCAGGCCCATCCCGAGGTCGAGCTGCGGCTTCTGGCCACGCTGCGTCTGGCCGATCTCGTGCGGGACGGCGTGGATGTGGCCATCCGATACGGGGTCGCGGCCCCGCCGGGCGTGCACAGCACCGATCTGACGACAGACTGGCTCACGCCGATGATGGCGCCGCATCTGGCCCGGCAAGTGACACAGCCATCTGACTTGCTGCGTTTCCCTCTGGCACGGCAGGAGGACACGCTGCAACTGGAGCCGATGATGAACTGGCCCGCCTACCTGAAGGCCGTGGGCGTCACCGACGCCCCGACGCCCGGCCCGTCGTTCTCGCACGCAGATCACGCGTCCAATGCGGCAATTGCCGGGGCCTGCATCATTCTTGGCCGCGTCACCCTGACCGCACCGGCCCTGCGCGACGGCCACCTTGTGGCGCCACTGAAGGACACGTTTGCCACGCGGTCCCGGTTTCGGTTCCTCTGCGTGCCCGGCACGGAAGACCGCCCCCCGATCCGGGCCTTTCTGACCTGGCTGCGGGCGGAACTGGCGCAGATCGAAAACCTGACGGCGCATCGGACGATCCATCCCGCGACACCATGAAAAAAGCATGCCCAGGGGCATGCTTTCAATCTTGAACCCGATGTCCCGCCAGGCGGGACGGACTGTCTAGTCCTGACCGGACAGGCGGTGGATTTCTTCCTTGATCTGAAGCTTCTGCTTCTTGAGGGCCGCCACCTGAAGGTCGTCGATGCTGGGACTTCGTTGGGCGCGCTCCACTTCACTGGAGAGGACCTGGTGCTTTCTGCGAAGCTCCTGAAGATGCGCATTCATCGACATCGAATTCTCCCTTTCATGTTTGAACGTGATCAGACGACCACAGAATTCAGCGGCTGTCACGAAAAACAGACACCGCTCGTATAGATTTAGGAATTGCGCCCGCAATTCACCCGTTTGAATCGCTGGAAAACCCGGGCAAAGGTGCGACATTTCGGAACACGTCGGCCACCTCGGCGCGGTAATCCTCGGCATCGCTCAGATGCCGGGGCCCCGCGTGCAGCACCAGCGGCGCCCGAAGCGAAAACGGCGTACGCCGGCCCTTGATCGCCCGCAGCAGCACCAGATGCGCCGGACGCCCCTCACGCGGGGCCAGGGGCAGCACCTCGACCGCACCAAGGCGCCGGTCCAGCGCTGCCAGAAGGTCAGGCAGACGGTCGGCCTGCTGGATCATCGTCAGGCAGCCGCCGGGGGTCAGCCGACGCGTCGCTGCCTCGACCCAGGCCGCCAGCGGCGTGTCGCCAGCCAGCGCGATGTCGCGCCCCGCGTCTTCAGAAGCCGGCCCCTGACTGCGTTGATAATACGGCGGATTGGCCAACACATGATCGAAGCTGCGGTTGCGCAGATCGGCAGGCAGCGCCGCAATATCCGCGGTGGCAACGGTCAGATCGACGCCGGTCTCGGTGGCATTGCGCCGGGCCAGATCGGCATAGGCGGGCTGAAGCTCCACACCGAACACCGCCAGATCCGGCACACGGGTGGCAAGGCACAGGCTGGCGGTTCCGACACCGCAGCCCAGTTCCAGCACCGACTGGCCGGGCCGTGCCGGCACCGCCGCGGCCAGAAGCACCGCGTCCACCCCGGCCCGAAAGCCCTTTCGGGGCTGCCAGATCACCACGCGCCCGCCCAGCAGCAGATCGCGGGTCAGATCGTCGGTCATGGTCTTACCCTTCGGGATCGATGCCATTGTCCACAAGGATTGCACGGGCGCGGAAGTGATCAGCCGCCCGCACCATGATTCGGCGCGGCAGGATGCCCACCGAACCTTCCAGCACGCTCATGTGGACGTCGATGGGAAAGCAGTCTATATCCTCACCTCGAAGGAGTGCCGAGGCGAAGGCCAGCACCGTTGGATCGTTGGTACGCAGAAGCTCCTTCATATCAGACAGTTATGACAGGCCACCCGGCTTGTCGAGACAGCATACGGAACCGTGATGAGCCTCGATACCGCCTCTGTGAAACCGATGGAGCGCCTGAGCGCGGAACTGGCCGACGACATGGAGCGGGTGAATGCGCTGATCCGGGCCCGAATGGTGTCCGAACACGCGCCCCGCATTCCCGAAATCACCGCCCATCTTGTCGAGGCCGGGGGCAAGCGCCTGCGGCCGATGCTGACCCTGGCCACCGCACGCATGTGCGACTACCAGGGCGAGGATCACCTGCTGCTGGCGGCCACGGTGGAGTTCATTCACACCGCGACCCTGCTGCACGATGACGTGGTGGACGAAAGCGACCAGCGGCGCGGACGGCCCACGGCCAACCTGCTGTGGGACAACAAGTCCTCGGTACTGGTGGGCGATTACCTTTTCGCGCGCTCGTTCAAGCTGATGGTCGAAACCGGTTCGCTGCGGGTGCTGGACATCCTGTCCAGCGCGGCGGCCACCATCGCCGAGGGCGAGGTGCTGCAACTGACCGCCGCCCAGAACCTTGCCACCACCGAAGAGATCTACACGAAGGTCATTCGCGGCAAGACGGCGGCGCTGTTTTCCGCCGCGACCGAGGTCGGCGGCGTGATTGCCGGGGCGGATGAGGCCATCGTGCGCGACCTGCACACCTATGGCGATGCGCTGGGGATGGCCTTCCAGATCGTCGATGACCTGCTCGACTATGGCGGCAGCACCGCCACCATCGGCAAGAACGTCGGCGACGACTTCCGCGAGCGCAAGCTGACGCTACCGGTCATCAAGGCCGTGGCCAAGGCCGATGACGAAGAGCGCGCCTTCTGGCGCCGGGTGATCGAGAAGGGCGACCAGCGCGACGGCGATCTGGACCACGCCCTGTCCCTGCTGGACAAGCATGGTGCCATGGCCGCCGCCCGCGACGATGCGCTGGCCTGGGCCGCGACCGCGAAGGCCGCGCTGGCGCAGGTCCCGCAAACCGCCCTGCGCGAAATGCTGGAAGACCTTGCCGACTATGTGGTGGCGCGGATCAACTGATCCGGCGCGCGGCCCAGCACCGGGGCCGCCGTGACCCACCAGTCCGGCTGCGCGCGGGCCAGCGCCCCGGCGGCGGCGTCGGCTGCGGCAGCCATGGCAAACAGCCCGAAACAGGTGGCCCCCGATCCCGACATGCGCGCCAATCCGCACCCCGGCTGCGCGGCCAGTGCCGCAAGCACGGTGTCGATGACCGGCGCCTGCGCGCGGGCCGGGGCCTCAAGATCATTGCGCTGCGCCGCGAGCCACGCCAGAATCGCCTTTGCATCGCGGAAAGACGGAATATCCGGCATCGGCGGGTTGGTCTTGCTTGTCAGGGCGCGGAACACCGCCGGGGTCGGCACGTCAACACCGGGATTGACCAGAACCAGCCAGAGCGGCGGCAGCTCCGACACCGGCGACAGCGCCTCGCCAATCCCCGCCATCCGCAGGGGATCGCCCGCAAGGCATACCGGCACATCGGCTCCAAGGCGCAACTGATCGGCCTCTGACGGCAACGCCCGCGTGCCCAGATGGGCCAACAGGCGCAGGCAGGCCGCCGCGTCAGACGATCCGCCGCCGATCCCGGCAGCGGCGGGAAGGTGCTTTTCCAGGGTCAGAGAAGCCGGCACCTCGGGACGGAACAGGCGCGCCGCCTTCAGAACCAGATTGCTGCCATCGGTGGGCACCCCCGCCGCACGCGGACCGGTCACACGCAGCCGCGTTTCCGGGGCCAACTGCCCGCGCAGACGGTCGCCCACGCCCGCGAAGACCACCAGCGAATCAAGCAGGTGATAGCCATCGGCCCGCTGTCCGGTGACATGCAGTGTCAGGTTGACCTTGGCCGGCGCAAAAGCCTCAGCCGTCTTCGACAACGCCAAGGGGGGCGGCTCCCTCGTCTTCCAGAACCTGATCCAGCCCGACTTCCAGCTTGCGGCGAATGCGGTCGGCCTCGTCTTCTTCGGGGTCGAAGGACAAGGCCCGGCGCCACTGGAATTGCGCCTCGATCTGGCGGCCCACCGACCAATAGACATCGCCCAGATGGTCGTTGATGATCGGATCCGTGGGCATCAGCGCGGCGGCGCGTTCCATATGGCCGACTGCTTCGTCATAGCGGCCCATCCGGTACAGCACCCACCCCAGCGAGTCGGTGATATAGCCATCGTTGGGCCGCCCGGCGACGGCGCGTTCGATCATGTCGAGCGCCTCGTCAAGGTTGGTCTGCATCTCGACCAGGCTGTAACCAAGGTAGTTCAGGACCTGCGGTTGTTCGGGCTGCAATTCCAGCGCCTTGCGGAAATCGACCTCGGCGGCCTCCCATTGTCCGATACGTTCCAGCGTGATCCCGCGTGAGAAAAACACCGGCCAGCTGTTGGCCTCGGGGGTCTCGATCAGGGCGATGGCGCGATCATAGACCGGCTGCGCCTCTTCGAACCGATCCAGACGGCGCAGGGTGTCGCCCAGCTTGTTCTGCACTTGCAGCAGCTCCGGATGCGCCTTGGCCAGCTGCTTGAGCACCTCGACGGCGGCATCGTCACGGCCAGCGGCCAGCAGCGCGTCGGCGCGGCCGATTTCGGCGGTGACGAAGGCCGCATGATCGTGCGGAACGGCGTCGTAAGCGCGGGTGGCCAGATCGTATTGCTCAAGATCCTCCAGCAGCGCCGCGATCAGCAGAAGCGAGTCGACGTTGCCGGGGTTCAGGTGCGACGCCAGCCGGGCATAGACCAGCGTGTAGCCATCGGCGGCCTCGCCCACCAGTGCCGAGGCGATGGAATGGAACACCTCGCCAATGCCTTGGGTGGCATCGGTGGCCAGCGTGAAGGGCACTTGCTGGCCGGTGGCCAGGTCTTCCAGAAGCTGCGCGAAGATCGGTGCGGGATTGGCGCCGAATGCCTGTTCGATCAGATCGATGGAGCCTTCGTTGCGATCCAGTTGGCTAAGCACCTGCACATGGGCCAGAACGCCCCGGCGCGAGACCTGCAACGGCCCTTCGGCGCGGCCCGAGAAGATATCGTCCGCACCTTCGAAATCCCCGACCGAGGCCAGCGCGAGCGCCTTGTGATACAGCGCGAAGGACTTCAGCCCCTGCTGGCTGGCGACTTCGTCGAATTTCTCCAGCGCCAGGCTCACCTGCCCGGCCCCCAGCATTGCCCAGGCGGCGGTCAGACCGTCCACCAGCGCGCCGACGGATCGGCCGCTTTCGAAGCTTTCGACGATCTGGGAAAACTCGCCCTGCGCCGCCATGTCGGCCAGAACGACCATGGCGGCCACCTGGCTGGGCATCTCGGAATCGATCATGACCCTTGCCACCGGCACGGCCCGATCGATCCAGCCGGCGTTGACGTTGACCGTCACCACGTTGTCCATCAGCCCCGGATTGTTGGGATCACGGGACAGGGCGCGGGTGAAATACTCCGCCGCCGCCACATAGTCGTTGTTGATGCCCGCGTGGCGGGCCGCAAGATAGGCGCCGGAAGACCCGGCAGCCGCCGCCGAGGCGGTCAGTTGCGCGGCCAGGGCCAGGGCGAACAGGGGGCGTGTCAGGCGCAAGGGGGTACTCCGTCAGACGTCTTCATCCGGAAAGGCTAGTGCGCGCCCGCCCCATTGGCAATGCGGGCCGGGGCTGTCGCCCCGGCCACACCATCACATGTTCGGGTAATTCGGCCCGTCGCCCCCCTGCGGCGTGGTCCAGGTGATGTTCTGGGCCGGATCCTTGATGTCGCAGGTCTTGCAGTGCACGCAGTTCTGGAAGTTGATGACAAAGCGCGGCTGCGCGGCCCCTTCGTCCTGCACGAATTCATAGACACCCGCCGGGCAATAGCGGGTCGACGGACCTGCATACTTGTTCCAGTCGACCGTCACCGCCAGATCCGGATCGGTCAGTTTCAGATGCGCGGGCTGGCTTTCCTCGTGGTTGGTCGCCGCGAAGCTGACATTGGTCAGCCGGTCGAAGCTGAGCGTGCCATCGGGCTTGGGATAGTCGATGGGCGTGTGCCGGATCGACCGCTCGGTGGCTTCCGCATCGGTTTTTCCGTGGCCCAGCGTGCCCAGAACCGAAAAGCCCAGCGTGTTGGTCCACATGTCCATACCGCCAACCATCAGCGATGTCGTCAGCCCGTATTTCGACCACAGCGGCTTGACGTTGCGCACTTTCTTCAGGTCCTTGGCGATCGGCCCCGACCGCACGTCGGCGTCGTATCCGTCCAGCGTGTCGCCCGACCGGCCCTCGGCCAGGGCGGCATGGGCGGCTTCGGCAGCAGCCATGCCCGACAGCATCGCGTTGTGGTTGCCCTTGATGCGCGGCACGTTGACCATACCCGCCGAACAGCCCAGCAGCGCCCCGCCAGGGAACGCCAGCTTCGGCAGCGACTGCCAGCCGCCTTCCGAGATAGCCCGCGCCCCATAGGCCACGCGTTTGCCGCCCTTCAGCAGCTCGGCCACCATCGGGTGATGCTTGAACCGCTGGAATTCCATATAGGGCGACAAATACGGGTTCTTGTAGTTCAGGTGAACAACGAAACCGACGTAAACCTGATTGTTGTCAAGATGATAGATGAAGGAACCGCCCCCGGCGTTCGCGCCCAGCGGCCAGCCCATGGTGTGGGTGACGGTGCCCTCGTGATGCTTGTCGGGATCGATCTCCCAGATTTCCTTCATGCCGATGCCGTATTTCTGGGGCTCGGCATCCGCGTCCAGATCGAATTTCGCGATGGCCTGCTTTGACAGCGATCCGCGCACGCCTTCGGACAGGAAGACGTATTTGCCCTTCAGCACCATGCCCGGCTCATAGGCCGGACCGGGGGTGCCGTCGGCGTCCTTGCCGAATTCACCGGCAACCACGCCGGCAACTTCGCCGTTGTCACCATAGACCAGTTCGGAACAGGCCATGCCGGGGAAGATTTCAACCTCCAGCGCCTCTGCCTGCTCGGCCATCCAGCGGCAGACATTGGCCATCGACACGATGTAGTTGCCGTGGTTGTTCATCAGCGGCGGCATCGGGAAGTTGGGCACACGGATCTGTCCCGCCTCGCCCAGCATATAGAAGTTGTCCTGTTTCACCGGCACGGTGATCGGGGCGCCCTTCTCTTTCCAGTCGGGGATCAGCTTGTTCAGACCGCAGGGATCCAGAACCGCGCCCGACAGGATATGCGCCCCCACTTCCGAGCCCTTCTCCAGCACCACGACCTGAAGTTCGGGATCAAGCTGTTTCAGACGGATCGCGGCCGACAGACCTGCCGGTCCGGCGCCTACGATGACGACGTCATACTCCATCTCTTCGCGTTCGATCTCGGTCATAGGCTTAATCCTCTGCTGCGCGGGGTCTCGATCCCGTCGGGACCCGGACACCTGACTTTGGCTCACCGGGGTTATCGACTGCGGCGGGCCGCAGGGTCAATTGCGACGTTGCGCCTTTTGCCCGCCCGTCGCGCGACCTTGGGTAGCACCCGGCAGGCCGGTGCCACCGCCGCATTCCGCCCCTTGCAATCCGGTCTGCCATTTGTTCAGGTTGGGCTTGGTCGCGTCCGTCCCGGGCAGTATCGGGACGCAGGCAGGATAAAGAGACTCATGGAAAAGATACCGCTGACCCGCGCGGGCCACACCGCGCTGGACAAAGAACTAAAAACCCTCAAGTCGGTGGAACGCCCGGCGGTCATCAAGGCCATTGCCGAGGCGCGCGAACATGGCGACCTGTCGGAAAACGCCGAATATCATGCCGCCCGCGAAAAGCAGAGCTTCATCGAAGGCCGCATCAAGGAAGTCGAATCCATCCTTGGCCGTGCCGACATTATCGACACCTCGAAGCTGTCCGGCGCCATCAAGTTCGGCGCCCGCGTGACGCTGCTGGACGAGGACAACGAGGAAGAGAAGACCTATCAGATCGTCGGCGAACCCGAAGCCGACATCGAGAAGGGCCGACTGAACATCAAGTCGCCGCTGGCCCGTGCCCTGATCGGCAAGGAAGAGGGCGACAGCGTCGAGGTGCGCACCCCCGGCGGGGATCGGGCCTATGAAATTCTGACCATTGTCTATGGCTGACAGCGACCGGACGGGGCGTCCCCACTCGGGTCCCGCCCCGGGCCCGTCGTCCCGGCGCACAGGGGCCACGGCGATCATCGCCATCGGTGCCGGCACGGCGCTTGTTTGGGCGGCCCTTTACCTGCTCGTGTTGCCGCGTGCGGGCGACGGGTTGCTGGGCACGGTCCTTGGCCTTGTCCTGCCATTGGTGCTGATCTGCCTTGCCACCGCCCTGGCCCGCGCCCTGCATCAGGCGCGCGCCGAACTGGAGGTCCTGAAAGCACAGCAGACCGCACCGCAGGTGCGCCCGGAAAAGACGCCGCCGCCGCGCACGTCCGATCCCGTGCCGCTGTCGGTTTCGGCCATGCCGCTGTCAGATCCGCAACCGGCGCTGCCGATGGATCCGGTGCCGGCGCAACCGCTGGCCCTGACCGACCTGATCCGCGCCCTGCATTTCCCCGAAACGCAGGATGATGCCGAGGGGTTCCGCTCGCTCGCCCGCGCCCTGAAGGATCCGCAGTCCCGGCAGGTGGTTCAGGCCGCGCAGGACATGCTGACGCTGCTGTCCCAGGATGGCATCTACGTCGATGACATCGACGGCGCGCTGCCCGATGCGGCCACCTGGCAGGCCTTCGCCGAGGGCGCACGCCACGATGTAGCCATCGGGCTGGCCCTTTTCCAGGACACGCCCGAAGCCGAAAAATGCCGCCGACAGTTGCACACCAACACGGTTTACCGCGACACGGTCCACCATTTCCTGCGCCGCTTCGATCACCTGATCACCAGCCGTCTTCCGGATCTGGACGAGCCCGCCATTACCGCCCTCACTGCCACCCGCAGCGCCCGCGCCTTCCTGCTGCTGGGCGCGGCCGCCGACATGTTCGGCCCGCGCTGAGCACAGCTGTCGGGCAATGGTCCCGGGGGAGATGGGTCATCGGGGGAAGGCTCCCCTACCCGCCCCGCACCCCAAAGCTGCCATAGGGCACGAAGCGCACCGGATCGCCGGGGGAAATCTCGCGGGCGTCTTCGTCCAGTTCCACCAATCCGCAAGCCCAGCTTAGCCCCGAGACCCGGCCCGAGCCTTCCGAGGCAAAGACCTCTGCCCGCCCATTCGCATCCAGCCGCGCGCGCAGATATTCCCGCCGCCCGGCCTTCTTGCGCTTGGAAAATGCGGCCGGAACGCTGAATCCCTGCGGCACGGGCCAGCCCTGCCCGGACAGCGCCGCCAGCATCGGACGCGCGAAAACCAGGCTGCAGACGAAGGCCGCCACCGGGTTGCCCGGCAGGCCGACCACCGGCACCCCCTGCCATAGCGCGAGCGCCAGTGGCCGCCCCGGTTTCATTGCCACGCGCCAGGTCTGCAAGTTCCCCTCTTCGCGCAGCAGGGCCGAGACGTGATCTTCATCTCCTGCCGAAGCCCCGCCCGAGGTCAGCACCGCATCCACCTGCGCCGCCGCGCCATCCAGCGCCGCGCGCACGGCATCGCGCGTGTCGGCGACCTGCCCCAGGTCCACCGCCGTATGCCCCCAGTCCGCGATCAGCCCCAGCAACATCGGACGGTTGGCGTCGAAGGTCTTGCCGGGATCCATGTCTTCCCCCGGCGCCACCAACTCGTCACCGGTTGATACCACGCCCACCCGCAGCGGCCTGTGAACCGCGACCTCGGCCAGCCCGGTGGCGGCCAGCAGCGCCAGGTCCGGCGGGCCAAGCCGGCGGCCTGCGACCAGAACCTCGGCCCCGGCCTGCACATCCTCGCCGGCCTTGCGGGCATTTGCGCCGGGCTTCACCGGACCCTCGAACGCCACCTGCCCGCCGCCAAGCGCGCAGTCTTCCTCCAGCACCACGGTATCGACCCCCTCGGGCAGCAGCGCCCCGGTCAGGATGCGGATCGCGTGGCCCTCGGGGACGCGGCCATGAAACGGTGCCCCGGCGGCGGCGCGGCCGTCCACCAGCGGCAGAACCTGTGGCCCCGCGCCGATCGAAGCCCCGGCAAAACCATAGCCATCCACCGCCGAATTGGCGCCGGGCGGGTTGGCGCGCCGGGCGACGGCGGGTTCAGCCAATACCCGGCCAAGGGCCTGCGACAAGGGCAGGCGTTCAGTGCCGGTCACCGGGCGGATCCGGGCGCGCAGGGCGTCCAGAGCGTCGGCCACCGGTGTCCAAACGACGCCTTGCGGCAGGGCGAAACAATCGTTGCGCAGCGGTGGCGGGCGCAGCGGCTGATCGCCCCGCGCCGCCTGACGCAACTGCGCTTCGGCCCCGGCGCCCAGAATCCAGCCTTCCGCCAGTGCCCCGGTCGGCGCGGCGGACAAAAGCGGACCAAGGCCGTCGCTTGCGGCCAGCCGGGACAGTGCGCGAGCCAGCACCTCGACCTGCACCGCGTCCTTGATGGCGGCAGGATCCTCGGCCATCTGCGCTAAGACCGCCTCGGCCAGAATCGAGGGGTAGACCTCGGCCAGAACCACACTCGCCTCGACACTTGGCTCGAACGGCCAGACCGCGATGCGCCCGGCCAGCGCGCGCCGCAGCCGCGCCAGAACCGGCAGCCCCATCAGGGTCTGCGAGCCCACGGCCCCAGCCCCGGCCAACTGCCAGCAAGAGAACGCCCCGGGCAGGTGTCTTTCGACCTGACGACGTTCCGCCAATCCGGTGGCGGCGCGGTCCAGCCCGCTTGTGCCGCGCGGCAGCCCCACGATCTCGCGCTTCAGGCCATTGCCCCAGAACGACCCGTCGCCAGGGAAGCGGGCGTTGATCTCTGCGGCCAGATCGAAACGGTTGTTGTTCTCGGGCGTGTCGGTGATCCGCGCCTCGACCCACTCCCACAGGGCCAGCGCATCGGCGCGCCCGGTCAGCGCCTCGGCGAATCCCGCCGGATAGCCGAAGGCAAAATCGAAGCCGGCCAGAACCCGGCGACCGGCGCGCAGTTCGGCCTTAAGAAACTCCCGCAGGGCGGCTTCGGCCACCTGACGATTGCGGTGATAGACCGGCGGCTCGGCATCGCCATTCCGGGCGACACAGGTCCAGATGGCATCAGCCTTGGGCGTGGCCCCGCGATCCTTGCCGCCGGACCAATCGACCACCAGCACCGTGTCGAATCGCGTCACAGCCCGACCTCGGCCAGGATGAAATCCGCAATGGCGCCAGTATCGTCCAGATCGAACCGAGGCACCGTCAGATCGGGCAACACCATGTCCGAGGCCACGGCGCGGATCGTCGGATCCTCGGGTGCGATCAGCGCGTGTCCGGCCGCCTGCCGCCAGGCTTCGATCTTGGGATGCCGCTCGCGCTTGTAGCCCTCGATCAGCACCAGATCGACCGGCGACAGCTTGTCCAGCAGCAGTTCCAACGGCGGCTCTGCCCGGTTGCGCAGTTCATGCATCAACGCCCAGCGATGGCCCGAGGCCACCAGAACCTCGGTCGCCCCCGCCTGCCGGTGCCGATGGCTGTCGCGCCCCGCATGATCCACGTCGAAGGCGTGATGGGCGTGTTTCACCGTCGAGACGCTGAGCCCCCGCCCGGTGATTTCGGTCACCAACCGTTCCATCAGCCCGGTCTTGCCCGCGTTCTTCCAGCCCGCGACGCCGAACAGCCTCATTGCACGCCCTCGCGCACCATCCGCTCGGCGCGGGCCAGATCCTCGGGCGTGTTGATGTTGAAGAAGGCGTCGTCGTGGAATGCGGTCGAGGCCGCGCCATGCTTGTCGGTCCACAGCACCACCTTGCGCAAACCATCCTCAAGCGCGGCCCGCAGATCGGCGCGCAGCGCCACGGGCCACAGCCCGAAGGTCGGGTGCCGGGTCATCCGCCCGCCTTCCTGCGTGGCAGCCAGCGCAATCGGCGTGGCGGCGCGTTCGGCGGCGCGCGCCAGACGCGGCGCAAGGTCGGCGGGAAAGAACGGCGTGTCGGCGGCGGCGGTGATGATATGGGTCAGCCCCGCCTCGGCTGCCCAGTCGAGACCGGCCAGAACCCCCGCCAGCGGGCCCGGATACCCCGGCAGGCTGTCACCCCGGACCGGCAACCCGTATTCGGCAAAGCGCGCCGCATCGCCGTTGGCGTTCAGCATCATCGGCCCCACCTGCGGCCCCAGGCGGTCGATCACCCGGTCCAGCAGGCTGCGCCCCCCCAGCACCAGCGCGCCCTTGTCGCCGCCGCCCATGCGCCGCGCCTGACCGCCGGCAAGAATCACGCCGCCAAGGTTCAGCACACCAAAACTCATGCCGGTGCCCCCTTGCGGCGGTGGCGGCGGTCCTCGGCCGGTTGGGCCTCCGGATCCGCGTCCCAGACCAGCCGTTCTGCCCCGCTGAGGCAGACGAACCGCTGGCCGCGCATCCGGCCGATCAGGGTCAGCCCCACCTGCCGCGCGATCTCTACCCCCCAGGCCGTGAAGCCCGAGCGCGAGGCGAGCACCGGAATGCCCATCAGCGCGGTCTTGATCACCATCTCCGAGGTCAGCCGCCCGGTGGTATACAGCACCTTGTCCGCGCCCGAGGCGCCTTCGGTCACCATCCAGCCCGCGATCTTGTCCACCGCGTTGTGACGACCGACGTCTTCCATGTAGACCAGCGGCTGATCTCCCTTGCACAGCACCGAGCCATGGATCGCCCCGGCCTCAAGGTAGAGGCTGGGCAGCGTGTTGATCTGCCGTGCCAGCGCATAAAGGTCCGAGGTCCGCACCTGCGCAGGCGGCAGTTCCAGCCCCTCCAGCCCCTCCATCATGTCGCCAAAGACCGTGCCCACGGCGCAGCCCGAGGTTCGGGTCTTCTTCTTCAGCTTGTCCTCATGGTCGGTCTGTTCGGCGGTGCGCACCACCACCACTTCCAACTCGGCATCGAAATCGACGCCGGTGATCACATCGCTGTCGCGCAGCATCCCCTGGTTGCGCAGGAACCCGACGCCCAGATATTCGGGATAATCCCCGATGGTCATCGCCGTCACGATCTCGCGGCTGTTCAGATAGATGGTCAATGGCCGCTCCTCGACCACCGACAGGTCGCAGGGCTGGCCAGTGTGATCCACGCCGGTGACCGCACGGGTCAAACCGGGGGCCTTGGGGTCTGGAGCGATCAGCAATGCGCGTGTTTCGGGTCGCTCGGACAATTGCCTCTCCTGCCTGCTTGGCGTAGCTCGGGATTGTTCACAGGACGTTAAGGAGTCGCCGTGACAGGTTCCAGCGCGAATTCATCCCAAGGCGGTGTCATCGCAGGCAGTTTCGGCAAAGGTGCGGTGGCCGGCGCCCCGTTCCTGCTGGTCATCATCCCCTTCGCCTTGCTCTTTGGCGTGGTCGGCACCGAGGCCGGCCTGAATCTGGCGCAGGTCATGGGGTTCTCCATGCTGGTGATCGCCGGCGCTGCGCAGTTCACAGCCGTGCAACTGATGGTCGAAGATGCGCCGACGGTGATCGCGCTGCTGACCGCGCTGGCCGTCAACCTGCGGATGGCAATGTACTCGGCCTCGCTTGTGCCCTACCTCGGTGCGGCGCCGCTGTGGCAGCGGCTGCTCATCTGCTACGGTCTGGTTGACCAGACCTATGCGGTGTCAATCGCGCGCTTCGAAAGCCCGCCGGCAATGACCGTCAGCGACCGCGTCGCCTATATCCTCGGCGCCTTCACGATGATCGCCATTCCCTGGTACGCCGCGACGCTGCTGGGCGCGGTCCTGGGCGCCGCGATCCCGCCGGGGCTGCCGCTGGATTTCGCGGTGCCCATCACCTTCCTGGCCCTGATTGCCCCGGCGCTGAAAACCCTGCCGCATGTGGTGGCAGCCCTCACGTCCACCTGCATGGCGCTGGCCTTCAGCTGGATCCCCTACAGCCTGGGCCTGATCGTGGCCGCCGTGCTGGCCATGGCCGCCGGGGCGGCCTGCGAGATCTGGATGGAGCGTCGCGCATGACCCAATCCGATGCCACCGTCTGGGCCGTGATCGTCGGCCTCGGGATCGGCACCTTCCTGATCCGCTTCTCGTTTCTGGGACTGGTGGGCGATCGCCCGCTGCCGAACTGGCTGTTGCGCCTGCTGCGCTACACGCCGGTGGCGGTGATGCCGGGCCTCGTGGCGCCGCTGATCCTGTGGCCCGAGGCCACCGGCGGCACACTGGATCCGGCCCGCCTGGCCGCCGCCGCGGTCACCCTTGGCGTCGGCCTCTATACGCGCAACGTCGTGGCTTCGGTGCTGGTGGGTATGGTCACGCTCTTCGCGCTTCTGGCCCTGATCCCCTGACCCGTTCTTCTTGGGACAAATACTCCCGCCGGAGGCGATCCCCCGCCCCGCAACAGGTCTAGTCGTTGAATTCCAGGTCCAGGTCCGACCAGTCGTCGGGGCTGTCATCCACGTACAGCCGCGTAACAACACCGGGATAGGCATCGAACGACCGCTCGGCCTTGCGCGGCCGCCAGGTCATCGGGAAATCCTCGAAGCCGGGCAGTTGCCGCAGCACGCCTGTGATCGACAGGGTACAGCGCGCCGGCCCGACCGAACCCACCTGCTGCACCAGCGCCAGCGCCTGCGCGGCGACTTCGGGCGGCACCTCAAGGGTCTGGGCCTTGATGCGATAGGTGATCCGCGCGTGATAGTTGAAGAACCAGTTTTCCATGCCGGGGGTGAACCCGTAATGGACATCACCGCGCTCGGGCGCCAGCGGATGCCGCCAGCTTCCAGCGGGGTTGAAGACCACCCGTTCCGGCCCGTTGATGATCAGCGCCGAATGGGCGCCGCTGTCATCGGCGTTGCGGATCGAGGTGACCAGCGTCAGCGACGGCGGCGCGCTGGACACATAGCGGGCCTGCGCGATCTCGACAGGGCCCGCCTGCGGCGTCGGCTGCGCGCAGGCACCAAGAACAACCAATCCCGCCATCAGAACGAGGGCGCGACACAAGACTGAAGATAACCGCATCTCGGCGCGCCCGGGTCGGATCAGCCGTTGACCAGACCCATGAAGATCAGAATGCAGATGCAGACCACGGCCCCGTAGGCCACAGTCTTGGTGAAGCCCTCGAAGGTCTTTTCCTGGACACTGATGTCCATCTCGCCGTGCTTGTAATCAGACATAGGTGATCTCCCTTTTACGCCCGAACCGCTTTAGCGCAGCCAGAGAGGCGTGTCACGCCCCTGATTCCGCGCACAAAATGTCACAGTGCCTGCCACAGCCACGCGCCGTCGTCCCGACGCCAGCGTCGCAGCTCGCCACGTTTCAACAGGTGGTTCAGATGCGCCACCGCCTCGACCAATGCCAATCCATAGGCGCTACCGCCGATTTCGCGCTTGAACAGTGGCAAAAAGCAGTCCCCGGCGGTCTGCGGCGTGGCCAGATGGGCACGCAACCGCGCCAGCGCACCATGATGATTGTCTTCAAGCTGGCGCATCCGCAGCGGCAGGCCGGTGAAGGGCAGCTTGTGCCCCGGCAGCACGAAATGGCGATCCTCGGCAAGGTCCGCAAAGCGTTGGCAGCTGTCGAACCAATCGCTCAGCGGATCGGCCTCGGGCTCGGTCGCGTAGACACCGATATTGGGCGAGATCGACGGCAGAAGCTGGTCGGCGCCCAGCACCAGATCATCGTCCCGGCTCCAGAGCGTGGCCTGTTCGGGCGCATGGCCATTGCCGATGCGCACGTCCCAGGCGCGCCCCCCGAAGCGGATCACATCCCCTTCGGCGACTCGCGTGAAGCCCAGCGGCAAGGGCGTCACCACATCGGCAAAATTGAAGGGACGTTCGGACAGGCGCTGTTCCAGAATATCCGGCGCCATGCCGGCGCTGCGCCAGAAGGCTTCGGTTTCGGGGGCCACCTGGGGCTGTTCATCCAGCGTCAGCATCCGCGCGAACAGCCACGCGGTGCGGGTGCAGATCAACTCGGCCCCGTGGTCTGTCTGGAACCAACCCGCCAGCCCGACGTGATCGGGATGATGGTGGGTGACGATGACTCTTACCACCGGCTTGCCCGCCAGCGGCCCGTCCAGCAGCGCCGTCCAGGCCGCTTTCGACCGTTTGGTGCCAATGCCGGTGTCAATTGCGGTCCAGCCGTCCGCGTCTTCGAACAGGTAGATATTGACGTGATCCAGCGCCATGGGCAGCGGCAGCCGCGCCCAGAGCACGCCCTCGGCCACCGCGATCACCTCTCCCGGCCCGGGGGCCTCGGGGAAGGGTGTCACGATCCCGGGGCGGATCGACGCGGTCACGTGCCCAGATCTTCCAGGCTGAGCGCATAGAGGTCATCGGCACCGACCCGCACTTCCTCCAGCAGGCCCAGGTATTCCGGCAACAGCCGTCCCATGTAGATCCGCGCCAAGGCCGTGCGCGGACCGTCGCCGCCCTCGGCCAGCGCCGCCTTCAGATGATAATGCGCGCCCAGTACGCGGGCAAAGGCCCGCAGATAGGCCACCGCCCCGGCGAACCGCTGATTGGCGTCGGACTGGCCGACCAGCCACTCGGTGGTTTCGCGCAGGCTTTCCGAGGCATTCCAGACCGCGTCGGCCAGGTCCGGAAGGCGGGTGCGGGCGGATTCGGCCTGGGTTTCGATCTCTTCCAGCAGGCGATAGGCGGCCTCGCCCCCGTCCATCAACTTGCGGCCGACCAGATCCATGGCCTGGATGCCGTTGGTGCCCTCGTAGATGGCGGTGACGCGCACGTCACGGCTGAATTGCGCCGCCCCGGTTTCCTCGATCACGCCCATGCCGCCATGCACCTGCACGCCTTCGCGGGACACCTCGATGCCAACGTCTGTCCCGAAGGCCTTGGCGATGGGGGTCAGGAAAGCGGCACGCGCCGACCAGTCGGCCGAGCCTGTGGCGGTTTCCATGTCGATGGCCACGGCGCAGGCCAGTTCGATGGCGCGCGCGGCAAAGATATCGGCCTTCATCGCTGTCAGCATCCGCCGCACATCCGCATGATCGACGATGGTGGGGTGCCCGGTGGGGGTGCGGCCCTGCTTGCGTTCCAGCGCATAGGCCAGCGCGTGCTGATAGGCGCCTTCGGCGGTTCCCACACCCTGCGCCCCGACGTTCAGGCGGGCGTTGTTCATCATGGTGAACATGGCCGCGATGCCGCCGTGCGGGGCACCGACCAGCCAGCCCGTGGCCCCATCGAACTGCATCACCGCGGTGGGCGAGCCGTGCAGGCCCATCTTGTGTTCAAGGCTGACCACGCTCAGGCTGTTGGCCACGCCGGGTTTGCCGGCTTCGTCGGGGATGAACTTGGGCACCAGGAACAGGCTCAGCCCCTTGGTGCCGGGCTTGCCGTCGGGCAACCGCGCCAGCACCAGATGGCAGACGTTCTCGGCCACGTCGTGATCGCCCCACGAGATGAAGATCTTCTGACCGGTGATCGCATGGGTGCCGTCGCCGTTGTCCGCGGCCTTGGAACTGAGCGCGCCCACGTCCGACCCGGCCTGCGGTTCGGTCAGGTTCATGGTGCCGGTCCATTCGCCCGAGATCAGCTTGGGCAGGTAGAGCGCCTTCAAGTCGTCGCTGGCATGGGCTTCCAGCGCCTCGATCTGGCCCTGGCTGAGCAGCGGACACAGTTGCAGCGACAGGCAGGCCCCCGACATCATGTCGTTCAGCGCCACCGACAGGGCAAAGGGCAGCCCCATGCCGCCATGTTCGGGGCTGGCCGAGATGCCGACCCAGCCGCCCTCGGCAATCGCCCTGTAGCCTTCGGCAAAGCCCGGAGAGGTCCGCACCACGCCGTTTTCCAGCCGCGCGGGGGTCAGGTCGCCGGCCCGGTTCAGCGGCGCCATGATGTCAGCGCAAAGCCGCCCGGCCTCGGTCAGGATCGCCTCGCAAACATCCGCCGTGGCCTCGGAAAACCGGTCGGTGGCCGCGACCTGAGCCAGATCCACCACGTGATCCAGCGTGAACTTGAACTCCGACACGGGGGCGGTATAGGGCATCATCTTCCTCTCAAAAGGCGCAACGGCACAAAGCGGGCCTGTTGTGCCCGTCCCGGCACCAGACTAATCAAGCGATCATGGCACACAATCAAGACGCGGCGTCACAATCGCCTGACCGCAAGACCCGGATGCTGGCGCCGGATGCCGAGGGGATCAACGTGGCCGCCGCGCTGTTGCGTGCGGGCAGCCTCGTCGCCTTCCCGACCGAGACGGTCTACGGGCTGGGCGCGGATGCGCGCGACGATGCGGCGGTGGCCGGGATCTATGCCGCCAAGGCGCGGCCATCCTTCAACCCGTTGATCGTGCATCTGCCGGATCTGGACGCGGTCCGAACCATCGCCCAGGTCGGCCCCGCCGCGGAAGCCCTTGCCGCCGCCTTCTGGCCCGGTCCGCTGACACTGGTGCTGCCGGTTACCCCCGCAAGCGGGTTGTCGCGGCTGGTCACTGCCGGGTTGGAGACCGTGGCCGTGCGGGTGCCGGCCGCGCCCCTTGCGCAGGAATTGCTGCGCGCGGCGGCGATTCCGGTGGCCGCGCCTTCGGCCAACCCCTCGGGCCGGATCAGCCCGACCCACGCCGCCCATGTGATGCAGGGGCTGGAGGGGCGCATCGATGCCGTGCTGGACGGCGGCGCCTGCGCGGTGGGGGTGGAAAGCACCATTCTGGACGTGACCGGACCGCCGATGCTGCTCAGACCCGGCGGCCTGCCCGCCGAGGTTTTGGAAGCGGCCCTTGGTGCGCCCTTGGCCCGGTTGCCAGACCATCAGCCCGACCGGCCCTCGGCCCCCGGACAGCTGACATCGCACTATGCCCCGAACGCCCGCCTGCGCCTGAATGCACAAGCGCCGCGTACGGGGGAAACGCTGCTGGGCTTCGGCCCGGTGGAGGGTGCCGTGCTGAACCTGTCGCGCAACGCCGATCTGGTGGAAGCGACGGCCAACCTGTTTGCCATGCTGCATAAACTGGACACGCCCGAGGTCACCACCATCGCGGTCTCGCCGATCCCCGACCATGGGCTGGGAACGGCCATCAATGATCGGTTGACGCGGGCCGCCGCGCCGCGCGCGTGACCGGCGCGGGTCATGCCGGGTCTGGCGGGAGGGAATTGTGGCGCGGTTAGATGAGTATTTTTGCCAAAAAGAAATGGGGGTATCGGCTCAGGCGCGCCCGGCGGCGCCGGAAAGGGTCAGCGGATCGATGCCCATGAGGGCGAGGGCGGCTGTCCATTTGGCGTCGCTGTCGGCAGAAAACACGATCTGCTCGTTGGCCTCGCCCACAAGCCAGGCGTTTTCCTGCAATTCGGTTTCGATCTGCCCCGGCCCCCAGCCGGAGTACCCCAGCGCCAGCAGGCAGGCGTGCGGGCCGCTGCCGCGCGCAATGTCCTCGAGAATGTCCTGCGTCGCGGTCATCCCGAAGCGGGCGTCGACCTGCAGGGTGCCCGCCGCGCCGTGATAGTCCGCCGAGTGCAGCACGAAGCCCCGCGCGTGCTCCACCGGCCCGCCCAGGTAGACCACGGGCATCGACCCCTGATCCGCGCCGGGGTCGATCGACAGTTGCTCGAGCAGCAGCGGAAAGGACAATTCCCGCGCGGGGTGGTTGATCACCAGCCCCATGGCGCCCTCGTCCGAATGCGCGCACAGGAAGATCACGCTTTTCTGGAAGCGCGGGTCGGCCATGCCCGGCATGGCGATCAGCAATTTGCCGCTGAGATCCATCGCTGTGTCATCACCCTGTGTCATCCTTCAAGGATGGGGCAAACACCACCCCTTCTTCAAGGGGGCGCGACACCTTGGTAAGATACTCTCCGTATTGTGACTTTTCTCGGGGATCGGGGCATGTCAAGCCGGTCTCATGACATCACTTCGCACCCTGCTTGCAACCTCTGCCCTTGCCCTTTGTGCCGGGGCGTCAACTGTCGCGGCTCAGGAGATGGGCGACCTGATCGGGATCACCGTTCTGGATGGCTGGCAGACCGAGCGCGGCACCGTGATGGCCGGGCTGCGGATCACGCTGGACGCCGGGTGGAAGACCTATTGGCGCAATCCCGGCGACAGCGGCATTCCTCCGCAGTTCGACTGGGGCGCGTCCGACAATCTGAAGGCGGTGCAGGTTTATTGGCCCCGGCCCGAGATTTTCCAGGACGCCGGTGCCGAAACCCTTGGCTACAAGGATGAATTCGTCTTGCCGGTGGAGCTGTTCCCGCGCGATGCCTCGGCCCCGGTACGGCTGGACGGGCTGGCCTCGGTCGGTGTCTGCCGTGATGTCTGCGTGCCGGTGGACGCGGTGTTTGGCGGCACCGTCGGCCAGGGCGACCGGGGCCATGAGGGCGCCATTCGCGGCGCGCTGGCCGCGCAACCCGACCGGGTGGACGGGCCGCGCACGGTGTCCTGCCGGGTGAAACCCATCGCCGATGGCTTGCAACTGACCGCGCGAATCGCCGTGCCCTCGCAGGGCACGACCGAGCGGGTGGTGTTTGAAACCGGACGGCAGGACCTGTGGATTTCTGCGCCCGTGAGTTCACGGGAGGGTCACATTCTTGTGGCCACCGCCGAGCTGGTGCCGCCCGAGGCCCAGCCCTTTGCCTTCAGCCGGACAGACCTGCGGGTGACCGTGCTGGGCCAGACCCGCGCGGTCGAGATGAAGGGCTGCTCCGCTTCCTGAGCGGTCAGGCCGCCCGGCGCCGCATCTGCAAGGTCGCGGCGATCACGTAGACCAGCACCGTCACCAGAACAGCGCCCGCGGCGAAGATCGCGAAGGCCAGGCCGATGGCGCCGGTCTGGGGCAGCGGTCCCAGCGGCAGCAGCATGGTCCCGGTCACGATCTGCGCGCCCAGCGTCACCGCAAACCAACCCGCCAGAGCCGCGGCCAGAGCCGCCGAGGCCCAGGCGGCCACCCCGCCCCGTCGCCCGGCCCGCAGCGCGCGCCGCCCGGCCCGCAGGCTTTGCGAGAAGTCCTGCCCCGCCGCCAGCAGCGCCGGCACCACGAACAGCACCATCACCACCCCGAAGCCCAGCCCGTAGACCAGCGTGATCACCGTGGGCTTCAGGAACAGCGCCTGCACCGAACGTTCGTACAGCAGCGGCGCCAGTCCCAGCACCGTGGTCAGCGTGGTCAACAGCACCGGGCGCAGACGATCGCAGACCGCATCGACGATGGCCGGACGCAGGCCGCGCGTCTTGCCGTAGTCGTCCACGGTGGTGATCAGCACGATGGAATCGTTGATGATGATCCCGGTCATGCCGATCAGCCCGACCACCGAGAACATCGACAGTGGCACATCCCAGATGTAGTGGCCCCAGATCGTGCCGACCAGGCCGAAGGGAATGATCGCCATGATGACCAGCGGCCGCGCCCAACTGGCAAAGATCCAGGCCAGCGTCAGATAGATCCCCAGCAGGCACAGGGTGAAGCCGACCGAGGCATCGGACAGGAATTCGTTTTCCTGTTCGGCCAACCCGGACAAGCGCCAGCTGACCTGATACTCGGCCTCGATCCTGGGCAGGATCTCGGCGCGCAGGGTCTCGAGGATTTCCTCGGCGCGGGCGGCGTCATCGTCTGAAATATCGCCGCTGACGGTGATGGTCTGCACCCCGTTCTTGCGGGTGATGGTCGAGAACCCCGGCTCTTGCCGCACGGTGACCAGATCGGCCAGCGGCACGTATTGCCCCGACGGCGCGCGCAGCAGCAGGCTTTGCAGGTAGTCGGCGGTCTGTTCTTCCTCGGCGACCTCGACCCGGATCGTGGCGGTGCGGATGCCATCGGGGAAGCGCGCGGCCTCGATCCCGTTCAGGCGCTGGCGCAGGACCCGGCCGACATCGTCGATGGTGAAGCCCAGAACGCGGGCCTGCGGGGTCAGGTCGAGGATGATCTCGTCCTTGTCCCACGACATGCTGTCCTGCACCGCCGAGACCTCGGGATAGATCACCACCTCGCGTTTCAGCGCTTCGGCGGCCTCCTTCAGGCGGCGCGGATCAGAGCCGTACAAGCGCACGTCCAGCGCATCGCCGCCGGGGCCGGAACGCCAGCCGCGAAAGCTGATTTCCTCGGTCTGCGGCAGGCGGCGGGTTTCTTCCTGCAGGGCAGCGACGAAGGCGAAGGCGGAATAGGGGCGCAGGTCGGCGTCGATCAGGTCGATGGCCAGCGATCCCAGCAGATCGTTGTCCTTGTTCTCGGCCGAGGCGATGCCGCGCCCGGTGGTGCCGCCCAGTTGCGCCAGCACATAGGCCAGCGGGTTGGCGCCATGTTCGGCTTCCAGACGCTCGGCCACCACTTCGGCGGCGCGCTGCATCTCGACCATCTGGGCAAAGGTGTCTTCGCGGGTGGCGCCTTCGGCCATGGCGAAATTGCCGGTGACCGAACCCTGTTCCGGCGCATTGAAGAACCGCCAGGTCACCTTGCCGTCCAGGAACAGCACCACCTGCGTGGACAGGATCAGCAGCACCCCGGCAATCACCGGGTAGCGGGCGGTGATGACCAGCCCGATCAGCGGGCGGAACAGATGCTCGCGCAGCCAGCGGAAGCCTTCATTGAACTTTCGGCTGGGCCAGTCGTACCAATGGTCCTGCGCGGTGTGCATCAGCGCGTGGCGCATGTGGTGCGGCAGGATCAGGAAGCATTCCACCAGCGAGGCCGCCAGCACCGCCACCACGGTGATCGGAATGTCGCGGATCAACTCTCCGAACCGGCCGCCGATGGTAGTCAGGGCCCAGAAGGCGATGATCGTGGTGATGGTGGCCGAAAACACCGGCAGCGCCATGCGGCGGGCGGCGTTGATGGCGGCGTCCTCGGGGCTTTCGCCCAGCCGCCGGGCGCGAAAATCGGCGTGCTCGCCCACGACGATGGCATCGTCCACCACGATCCCGAGGGTGATGATCAGCCCGAACAGCGAGATCATGTTCAGCGACACCCCGCCCGCGTACATGATCGCCACCGCCGTCAGCATCGCCACCGGGATCCCGGCGGCCACCCACAGCGCGGTGCGGGCGTTGAGGAACAGGAACAGCAGCCCCACCACCAGCGCCAGCCCGGTCAGCCCGTTGGTGAACAGGATGTTCAGACGCCCGGTGATGGCCTCGGACCGGGTGCGGATCAGGTCGATGTGGACGCCGGCGGGCAGGTCCAGCTCCATCTCGCGCGCCACCTCCTCGACGGTGTTCTGCAGCTTGATGGCGTCGCCCTGGGCTGAACGGTCGACGCGCAGCGATATCGCCGGATTGACGCCCACGTAGTAGGCCTGTTCGCGATCCACGCCGCCGGTTTCAAGGCGGGCGATATCGCCGATGGTCAGCGTGGTGCCATCGGGTTCGGAGCGCAGGGCGATGGTGGCAATTTCATCGGCGCTGCGCCGCTCGGTGCCGCTGCGCAGACGGGCATTGGCGGCATCGACGTCGCCGGCGGGTTCGGCGGCGGCCTCGGCGCCGATTGCGGCGGCGATCTCGGCCAGCGAGGTGTCATGCCGGATCAGGTCGCGGGTTTCGACGATGACCACGATCTCGGGCGCGGCGACGCCGCGCAGGGTGGTGCGGGTCACCCCGGCCTCGAACAGGCGCAGGGTCAGGTCGTCGGCGAACCGCGCCAGTTGCTCGACCCCGACGGGGCCGGTGATCACCACATCCGTCACCCGGTCGCGCCACGCCCGCCGGGTGACCTCGGGCGGATCGGAATCGTCGGGCAGGTCGATGACCGAGGCGACGGCGGTTTCCACATCCGCCTGCGCCTGCGCCATGTCCCAGCCGGGTTCGAACTCCATCGACAGGGTGGCGCGGCCTTCGCGGGAATTGGCGGTGGTCTCCACGGCGCCATCCACGTCGCGCACCGCCGGCAGCAGCGGGCCGATGATGGCGCGGTCCACGTCCTCGGGTCCGGCCCCGTCCCAATCGACACGGATGTTGATTTCTTCCAGAACCACGTCGGGAAAGAACTGGGCGCGCATCTGGGGGGCGGCGGCCAGCCCCAGCACTACAAGGATCACCAGCAGCAGGTTGGCGGCGGTGCCGTGGCGGGTGAAATAGGCGATGATGCCGCCGCGCATCGCGTCACCGGAGGGCAGTTGGGGCAGGTGCATGGCCTAGCCTCCCATCCGCTCTTCGATGCGTTCGACAACGCGGGCGGGCACCTCGTCCTGCGCAAGGATCGACAGTACCCGGTCGCGCGCCTCGGCCGGCATCCGGTTGTTGCCCTGCACCGCGGCGATCAGGCGGGCGCGATGTTCGGGGGTCAGGGTGACCATTGGTTCGGGCTCGGGCGCTTCGGTGCCTTCGGGACGGATCGGCCGGACCTTCAGACCGGTGCCCAGCGACGGGATGCGTTGCGCCACCACCTCGGCTCCGACTAGATCGGGCGCACGGACCAGAACCGTGTCGCCTTGCCGCCGGATCAGTTCCACCTGATGCGCCTGCAGCCGGTCATCGTCGCCCACCACCAGCACCGCGCCGTCGCTGCCAAGGGCGCGGGCCGGCAGACGGGCGACACCACCGATGGGCGCCTCGCGGATCTGCACGGTGACGATATCGCCGGGGCGAAAGCCCACGGACGTGCTGAGCCGGGCAAAGACCTCGCGCCCGGACTGACCCTCGCCGACCTCGGCGCTGACCCGCTCGATGGCGCCCTCGGCACGCAGGTTCAGACCGGCCACATCCATCCGCACCTCGATCGGGGCGCGGCGCAGGCCGCCGCTGTCATCCAGAAGACGGGCGTATTGGGCGGTGGACAGGCGAAAGGCCACCTCAAGGGCGGAAGGATCGACCAGCCGTGCCATGCGCTCATTGGCCGAGACCAGCCCGCCCTCGACCACCGTGACATCCGACAAGGTACCGGTGAACTTGGCGCGGATGCTTTTTTCGTCCAGCAGCCGCTGGGCTTCCTCCATGGCGATGCGGGAGCGGTCACGCTTGGCCGCCGCCTGTTCGATGCGGGTTTCGGCCGTGGCCACGGCCTGCCGCCGCGACACCACCGATTGCCGCGCCTGCGCAGCGGCCAGGGCGGCGGTTTCCACGGCAGAGACACTGCCGACCCCGCGATCCGAAAGGTCATTCTGCCGCGACAGCGCCTGCGCCCGCAGATCGGCCTGTTCGATGGCCACGCCCAGTTCATCCTGGGCCAGTTCCAGCGCGCGCCGGGAATCGCGCAGATCGGCCTCGGCCTCGGCCAGATCGGCGCGGGCCAGCGCCAGGTCGGCCTTGGCCTTGGCCGGATCGATCAGGGCCAGTTGATCGCCTTCGGCCACTTCGCCGCCATCGCGGAAATCGGGCGACAGTTCGACCAGCTTGCCAGTGCTGGTGGCGCGCACCTCGAGAATGCGATGCGAGCGGATTTCACCGAACACATCCATCACCGGCACCACGCGCTCGGGCGTCACGGTCACCACGTTCACCGCCAGCACGACCTCACGCGCGGGGCGCTGACGGTCCTCTTCGGCCAACATCGCCTGCACAGCCCGATAGACCGAGGTCCCGGCCCAGCCGAGCGCCCCGAAGGTCAGTGCAAAGAGCAAAACGCCGGTCAGGGCGCGCCGCAGGAACAGCATCAGGTGACGTCCTCATCACATCGGGTCCGGCTTTCCCGAACCCCTGTCAAATCTAGTCCGCGCGGGCCGCGCATCCAAGTTTCAGTGTCTTGAACGGATCACGCGGCTACTTCCGTCGCAAATGTTCGTCCAGACGCGGAAAAATTTCCACGAAATTGCACGGCATGTGCCGATAATCGAGTTGGTTGCTTAAAATTCCATCCCAGGCATCCTTGCATGCCCCCGGAGAGCCGGGCAACGCAAACAGATAGGTGCCCTGCGCCACACCACCGGTGGCGCGGCTTTGCACCGCCGATGTGCCGATCTTTTCCATCGACAGCAGGGTGAAAACCGTGCCGAACGCCTCGATTTCCTTTTCATAGACATCGCGGTGCGCCTCGACCGTCACATCGCGGCCGGTCAGACCGGTGCCGCCCGTGGAAATCACCACGTCGATTTCGGGGTCGGCGCACCAGGCGCGCAACTGATCGGCGATCTCGGCGCGCTCGTCTCGCAGGATCTTGCGGTCGGCCAGCCGGTGGCCAGCCGCTGCGATTCGGTCCACCAGCACCTGTCCCGAGCGGTCGTCTTCCATCGCCCGGCTGTCGGACACGGTCAGGACCGCGATGCGGACCGGGATGAAGTCTTTGCTGTCGTCGATGCGTGCCATGAGATGTCTCCTTGCGTTGGCCGCACCTAAGCAGGGGCATGGCGCAAGGTCCAGCAAGCCTGCGTGTTTTCCACTGGTCCCGCACCGTGCGCACTGGCATGGTCGCGGCGCCATTGCCCGGAGCCTCCATGTCCAATCGCCCCCTGCTTGTCGCCGCCGCTTTCGCCACGCTGGCCCAGCTTCTGTGGGCCGGGAATTTCATCACCGCGCGGGCGTTGCGCGAGGTGATCGACCCGATCAACCTGAACTTCCTGCGCTGGCTGCTGGCGGCGCTGATCCTGTTGCCGCTGGTGCTGCGCGACCGGCGCGCGATTGCCGCGGCCCTGCGCGCGCAGCCGTTGCAGATCCTGGCGCTGTCGGCCTTGGCCATCACCGGTTTCAACACGCTTCTTTATGCGGGCTTGCAGACCGCCACCGTGGCCGAGGCCGGGATCATCACCGGGCTGGCGCCGATCCTGATCCTGCTGTTGGCGCGGTTCTGGGATGGCACCGCCCTGACCGGCGGCCAGATCGCGGGCAGCGCGCTGGCCTTTATGGGCGCGCTTCTGGTGCTCAGCGGTCGGGATGTCGGGGGCGTCAGCGGCATCCGCGGTCCGGCGTTCCTGCTGGGGGCGGCCACGGCCTGGGCGGCCTATACGGTCGCCTACCAGCGCTTCAAGATCCCGCTGAAGCCCCTGTCGGCGCTGGGGTTGTTCGCGACCCTGGGCAGCCTGCTGATGCTGATGCTTGTCCCCTTCGCGCCCACGCCGATCCACCAGATCCCCCTGTCAGGAGAGGTGATCTTCGGTCTGGCCTACGTCGCCATCGGGGCGTCGATCCTGGCGCTGTATTCCTGGAACCGGGGGGTCAGCGTGCTGGGCCCGGCGCGGGTGGGAGTGTTTCTGCAACTGATCCCGGTTTTCGCGATGATCCTGGGCGCACTGATCCTGGGCGAGACGGTGACCCCGCTGCAGATCGCCGGACTGGTCTGCGTCTTTGGCGGCGTGCTTGTGGCACAGCGGCGCGGGCGGACCTCAGCCGTTCAGGCGCCCGCGCAACGCTAGCAGATCCGCCCAGGCCTCGCGCTTGGCGGCCGGGTTGCGCAACAGGTAAGCCGGGTGGAACATCGGCAGGGCCGGACGGCCGGTGGCCTCGCCCCAGGTGCCGCGCAGGCGGGTGATGCCCTTCTTGCCCAGCATGCCCTGGCAGGCGACATTGCCCATCAGCACCAGAACCTCGGGCGCGGCCAGGTCCACATGGCGGCGGATGAACGGGCCCAGCATGGCGATTTCCTCGGGTGTCGGCGTGCGATTCTGCGGCGGCCGCCATGGCAGGATGTTCGAGATATAGACCACGCGGTCCGGTTCCTCGGCCCGCCGATCCAGCCCGATGGCGGCCAGCATCCGGTCCAGAAGCTGCCCGGCGCGGCCCACGAAGGGCTTGCCCTGCTGGTCTTCCTCGCGCCCCGGCGCTTCGCCGACGATCATCACCCGCGCGCCGGGCACCCCGTCGGAAAACACCAGTTGCGTCGCGCCCAGCTTCAGGTCGCAATGGGCAAAGGCCTCCATCGCCGCGCGCAGGGCGGGCAGATCGTTTGCGGCCTCGGCCATCGCCTGCGCTTCGGCCACCGGGTCGACCTGCGGGGCGGCCATCGGTGCGGCCACCGTTGCCGCCGGAACCGCCTGCGCGGGCGGCGTCTGCGCCACCGGATCGGCATAGCGGTTCACCGACGCCTCCCCGATGGGAAGATCGGCGCCCATTTCGGCCTGCCAGTCCAGCAGCGCCTTGAGTGCTTCGGCTTCGGTTCCGTGATACATGGCCGCGACCCTATCGCCGCGCGAAGGCCCGCGCAATTGCGCCCGCGCCGCTTGCCGCCTTTGGCACGCCCCCGTATAACCCCGGCGACACGCAGACAGATCGGGGCGCGCATGACCTACCGCGGACGGCACCTCTTGGGCATTGAACCGCTTCACCCGACCGAGATCACGACACTTCTGGATCTGGCCGACAGCTATGTGGACCTGAACCGGCGGGCGCAGAAGCGTTCCGACGTGCTGGCCGGTCTGACCCAGATCAACATGTTCTTCGAAAACTCGACGCGCACGCAGTCCAGTTTCGAACTGGCGGGCAAGCGGCTGGGCGCGGACGTGATGAACATGGCGATGCAGGCCAGTTCGATCAAGAAGGGCGAAACCCTGATCGACACGGCGATGACCCTGAACGCCATGCATCCCGACCTTCTGGTGGTGCGCCACCCGCATTCGGGCGCCGTGGACCTGCTGGCCCAGAAGGTCAATTGCGCGGTGCTGAACGCCGGCGACGGACGCCACGAACACCCCACCCAGGCGCTGCTGGACGCGCTGACCATCCGCCGCGCCAAGGGCCGCCTGCACCGCCTGAACATCGCCATCTGCGGTGATATCGCCCACAGCCGCGTGGCGCGATCCAACATCCTGCTGCTGGGCAAGATGGAAAACCGCGTCCGCCTTGTGGGCCCGCCCACGCTGATCCCCGGCCCGATGAAGGACCTGGGGGTCGAGGTCTATGACGACATGCGCGAGGGCATCGCAGGCTGCGATGTGGTGATGATGCTGCGGCTTCAGAAGGAACGCATGGACGGCGGCTTCGTTCCGTCCGAGCGCGAATACTATCACCGCTACGGGCTGGATGCCGAAAAGCTGGGCCATGCCAAGCCCGACGCCATCGTCATGCATCCCGGCCCGATGAATCGCGGGGTCGAGATCGACGGCACGCTGGCCGACGACATCAACCGCTCGGTCATTCAGGAACAGGTGGAAATGGGCGTCGCGGTGCGCATGGCGGCGATGGACCTGCTGGCCCGCAACCTGCGAGCGGAGGCTGCCTGATGGATCTGGACCCCACCGTCGCCCCCCATGAAAGCGGCGTGCTGCGCCTGTACCGGCTGGACACCGACAGTGCCGAGGGCGCGGCCCTGCGCACGGCGCTGGCCACCGAGGCACCCGAAGCCGCCGATCTGGCCGCACAGGCCTTTGGCGTGGCCTCGGTCGATCCGTGGTGGCTGACCCTGCTGCCCCTGTCCGACATTCGGGATCTTGGCCTGCACGCCTATCTGGTCGAAGGCCACGACGTGCCCCGTGATCAACTGGATGCCGAAGCCGCCCGGCTGGCCACCCTTGACGGCACCCTGTTGATCGCTCAGTCCCGCGCCTTCGACGGCGGCGACGTCACCCTGCGCCCCGGCCCCGTCCTGACGCCGCTGCTGATGCTGGACAGCACCCGTGCGCCTGCCACTGCGCGCCCGCTGGCGCGCGCCAAGGTGGACCCGGTCGCGGTCACGCCGCCCACGACCGTGCAGCCGCCACAGAAGGCCCCCGCCGGCAAATGGATGCTGGCCGCCCTGCTGGCCGCTGGCCTGCTGGTGCTGACCGTCGCACTTCTGGGCGCGGGGGGCTGACGTGACGGGCAATGGCTGGGACGACATCCTGGAACCCGGGGAAGAGCTGCTTTGGCAGGGTCAGCCCGACCCGCGCCCTGACTGGCGCGCCCAGACCCTGCGCGAGACCCTGTTCGGGCTGGCGGTGACGGTGTTTTCGCTGTTCTGGATGGCCAAGGCGCTGGGGATCGGCGCGGATGCCTCTTTCATGGGGCTGGTGTTTCCGCTGATGGGGCTGCCGTTTCTGGTGATGGGTCTGAGCCGCGCGGGCGGCAAGATCGCGCTGGGGGTCTGGCGCCGCCGCCACACCTGGTATTCCCTGACCAACCGGCGCGCCTTCATTGCCACCAACCTGCTGGGACGCCGCACGCTTGACGCCTATCCCATCGGCCCGGTCACACCGCTGGACCACGAGGAAGGCCCGCCCGATCACATCTGGTTCGCCACCGACTTCGTGAAAACCGCACAAGGCAGCAAACGCCGCCGCATCGGATTTACCCATCTCCCCGACAGCCGCGCGGTCTATGACCGGATGCGCCGCCTGCAGCGAGAGGCCCTATGACGCAACTCTTCTACAACGCCCGCCTGATCGATCCCGAGGCCGGAACCGAAGCACCCGGCGCGCTTCTGGTGGACCGGGGCGTGATCGCCCGTGTGCTGCCCGCCGCCACCACGCCCGCCGATCATCCCGAGGCCACCGTCCTGGACTGCGACGGCCAATGCCTGGCCCCAGGCATCGTCGACATGGGCGTGAAGGTGGGCGAACCGGGCGAGCGCCACAAGGAAAGCTTCAAGACCGCCGGTCTGGCCGCTGCCGCTGGCGGGGTGACGACCATGGTCACTCGCGCCGACACCGCGACCCCGATCGACAATCCCGAAACGCTGGAATTCGCCATGCGGCGCGGCTATGACGCCTGCCCGGTGCGCATCGCCCCAATGGCCGCCCTGACCCGCAACCGTGACGGTCGCGAGATGGTCGAGATCGGCTTTCTGAAGGATGCCGGCGCCGTCGCCTTTTCCGATGGCGACCGGGTGATGACCGACACCAAGGTGTTCTCGCGCTGCCTGAGCTATGCCGCCGGTCTGGGCGCGCTGGTTGTGGCGCATCCGCAAGAGCCGGGGCTCAGCGCCGGGGCAGCCGCATCGTCGGGCAAATTCGCCACCCTGCGCGGTCTGCCGTCGGTGTCGCCCATGGCCGAGCGCATGGGGCTGGAACGCGATCTGGCGTTGGTCGAGATGACCGCGGCGCGCTATCACGCCGACCAGATCACCACCCGCGCCGCATTGCCTGCCCTGCGCCGCGCCAAGGCGGCGGGGCTGGATGTCACCGCCGGGATCTCGATCCATCACCTGACGCTGAACGCGCTGGACGTCGGCAACTACCGCACGTTCTTCAAGGTCAAGCCGCCCCTGCGCGACGAGGATGACCGGATGGCCATGGTCGAGGCGGTGCGCGAGGGGCTGATCGACACGCTCAGTTCCTTCCACACCCCGCAGGACGAGGAATCCAAGCGCCTGCCGTTCGAGGAAGCCGCCAGCGGCGCCGTGGGTCTGGAAACCCTGCTGCCCGCCGCGCTGCGCCTGTATCACGCCGGCCAGATGGACCTGCCGGGGCTGTTTCGCGCCATGGCGCTGAACCCCGCCCGGCGGCTGGGCCTGCCCGGCGGGCGGCTGGCCGAGGGCGCCCCGGCGGACCTGGTGCTGTTCAACCCCGACACGCCCTTCGTGCTGGACCGGTTCACGCTGCATTCGAAATCCAAGAACACGCCCTTCGACGGCGCCCGCCTGCAAGGCCGGGTGCGCGGCACATGGGTCGGCGGCACACGGGTGTTCGGCACATGATCCCGGCGCTGACCACCCCGCTTGCCGGCCTCGCCGTGACCGCGCTGCTGGCCTACCTGCTGGGCTCGATGGCCTTCGGCATCGTCATGGCGCGCGTTTTCGGGCTGGGCGACCTGCGCCAGATCGGCTCGGGCAACATCGGCGCCACCAACGTGCTGCGCACCGGCAACAAGCTGGCCGCCTTCCTGACGCTGGTGCTGGACGCGGGCAAAGGCGCCATCGCGGTGCTGACCGCCCGCGCGCTGGCGGGCGAGGACGCGGCGCAACTGGCGGGTTTCGCCGCCTTCCTGGGCCATTGTTTCCCGATCTGGCTGGGCTTCAAGGGCGGCAAGGGGGTGGCCACTTTCCTGGGCACGCTGTTGGCGCTGTCGTTTCCGGTGGGACTGGCCGCCTGCGCCACATGGGCCGTGATGGCCGCCGTTCTGCGCTATTCCTCGCTGGCGGCGCTGACGGCGGCAGCACTTTCTCCGCTCTGGGCCCTTGCCTTGGGACAATCCGAGCTTACGCTTCTGACCATTGCCCTGGCCGTCCTGGTCTTTTACCGCCACAGCGCGAACATTCGCCGCCTGCGGGAAGGAACCGAACCAAGGATCGGCCGGAAAACCTGACCGGAGACACCTGATGAACTTCCAGACCGCCATTCAGACCTGCCTGAGCAAATACGCCACCTTCTCGGGACGGGCGACGCGGCCCGAGTTCTGGTGGTTCGTCCTGTTCGTGATCCTTGTCGGGTTGGGCGGCAGTATCCTCGACTCTGTGATCTTCGGCACCGGGCCCGAAGCTGGCCAGCCAATCTCGGCCATCGCCAGCCTTGCGCTGCTTTTGCCCTATCTCGCGGTCGGGGTCCGCCGCCTGCACGACATCGGCCGCAACGGCTGGTGGATGCTGCTGATCCTGCTGCCCCTCATCGGCACGCTGATCATCCTTTACTGGATGGTCCAACCCAGCAAGGACTGACCGGACAAGGGGCGGCACGCCGCGCCGCCCCGGTCCTTGTTCAGAAGAGCGGCCGTTTCAGGACACCCGGCTTTGCCGCGCGCCCATGTGGCAGATGACCCGTGCAGCCAGCGCGGCACCACGGTCCCCCGCCTGGGTCACATCCTCGCCCATGGCCAGCCCGCCCAGGAAGCCGGCGGCAAAGGCATCGCCCGCACCGGTGCTGTCCACGACCTTGGCCACCGGCACCGCTGCGATCTGAACCACCGGGCCGCCATCGCTGACCAGCGCGCCATGTTCGCTGCGGGTCAGGGCGACGGTGCTGACATGATCCAGCGCCCAGTGCAGGGCGCTCATCGGATCGCGCGCCGACGACAATGCCGCCAGTTCCAACTCGTTGCCGATAAGGATGTCGCAATCGCCTTCGATCAGCGCCAGCATGGCGTCGCGCTGACGTTCGACACAGGCCGGGTCCGAGGGTGTCAGCGCCACTTTCGCGCCGACGCCATGGGCCAGCTCCACCGCATGCGCGATGTTGGCCGCCCCCTCGGGAACGTCGAAATGATAGCCCTCGATCAGCAGGATCTCGGTTTCGGGCGGCAGCGCGTCGGGCATCACGCCCGGCACCAGCCGCTCGCAGGCGCCCAGATGGGTGGACATGGTGCGTTCGCCATCCGGGGTCACCATCACCACGCAATGGCCCGTTGCCGTGCCATCGGTCAGGGAGGTCACCGGCACCGTGATGCCCAGTTCAGCCATGTCCCGACGGAACACCGCGCCCAGATCATCGTCGGCCACTTGCCCCAGAAAGGTGCCCTGCAATCCCAGATCGCCGATATGCGCGATGGTGTTGGCGACCGAGCCGCCCGATTGCTGCACCCCCGGCCCGATCTCGGCGTAAAGCTTGGCGGCGGTCTCGGCATCGACCAGATGCATCTCGCCCACAATCAGCCCGTGACGGGCGGGACCTTCGGGGTCGATGGAGGCCAGCACATCGACCAGCGGGTTGCCAATTCCGGCCACCTGGGGCACGCGTTCACTCATCAGAAGTCTCCTGCAACGGCTTTGCGGGGCGCATAGCGCAAAGCCGCCCGCTTGTCACAGAATAACACGCCGCAGGGGTCAACCCCTGTTGCCGCGCAGCCCCTGCACCAGCGGAACGATCGCCTTTGTAACAATCGGCACAAGGATCAGGCCCAGAACGAAGCCGACCGCCACCGACAGCAGCGCCGTCACCAGCCACGACACCACGCCCTCCAGGTCGCCCGCCATATGCCCCAGAGCATGTGCGGCGTCATGCACCCAATGCGCAGGCGCGGCCAGCCCAAGCACTTCGGCGCCATGCAGCAGGATGCCGCCGCCAACCCAGAGCATCGCCACCGTGCCGATGGTCGCCAGCAGTTTCAGGAACCCCGGCATCACACGCACGATCCCGCGCCCCAAAGATCGGGTCATACCCAGCCGCCCGCGCTGGGACATGGCCACGCCCACGTCATCGGCCTTCACGATCAGCGCGACCGACCCGTAGACCACCAGCGTGATGCCGGTGCCGACCAGGGCCAGCACCATCGCCTTCTGCCAGAAGGTGGCTTCGGGCACCGCCGACAGGGTGATGGCCATGATTTCAGCCGACAGGATGAAATCGGTCTTGATGGCACTGGCGACGCGCCGATCTTCCAGCCCCTCGGGCGTGCCAGGGGCGGCCTCTTCTCCCTCGCCATGGCCGTGAGCATGGGGGTGCAGCATTTCCAGCACCTTCTCGGCGCCTTCGAAACACAGGAACAACCCGCCAAACATCAGGATCGGCGTGATTGCCCATGGCGCCAGCAGGCTGAGGATCAGCGCGCCGGGCAAGAGCACCAGAAGCTTGTTGCGCAGGGAGCCGCGGGTGATCTTGTAGATGATCGGCAATTCGCGCTCGGCAGAGAAGCCCACCACGTAGCGCGGGGTGACGGCGGCGTCGTCGATCACCACGCCGGCCGATTTCGCCCCGGCCCTGGCCGCCAGTGCGGCGGTATCATCGACCGAGGCCGCCGCCACCTTGGCAATCGCCACCACGTCATCCAGTAGTGCCAAAAGACCTGAACTCATACCATCCTCCGCGTCTTGCGTATGGGACGAGCTATGCCAGAAACACGCGCGGCGTGCACCCCTCTCGCATCCTTGCGGCTGGTTTTACCGTGCCGGTAGGGCCGCGTGACAATCGCCGACCCCGGCCCTAAGGTCGCGCCAACCCTGCCAGTCCACGAGTTGCCCCATGTCCGACACCGCCCCGCAGTTTCAATGCCCTGCCTGTCAGTCCTGGGTGCCGGTTGTGCCGGAAACCACCGACTGCACCGCCTGCAAGGCCCCTTTTCCCCGCACGGACGGCATCCTTGATCTGCGCGCTGACCGCAGCCGCGACACGCTGCTGGATCTGGACAGCTATGACGCGGACCACGGGGTCGGCCAGGCTTCGCACCAGATCGCCGCCACCTATGCGCGGCTGTTGCAGGGCGCAGGCGTCGGGCGCGCCGCGCATGTGCTGGAGATCGGGGCCGGGTCCGGCAACCTGACCCTCGGACTGGCGCAGGAGCCATATTTCGAAAGCATCCTGTCCACCGACATCTCGGCGGGGTTCCTGAAGCGCCTGATCGGGCGCCTGTCGGACACCGGGACCGAGAACGTGTCGCTGGCGCTGGTCGACGGCAATACCCTGCCCTTTCACCCCGGCGGGTTCGACGCGGTGATCGGCCATTCCATCCTGCACCACATCGCGCGGTTCGAGGACACGCTGGCGCAATGTCACAAGCTGACAAAACCCGGCGGTGCCTGCGTGTTCGGGGAACCGATCCTCGACGTGCATGCCTTTGCCTCGCTGCTGGCGCAGAACATCCTGCTGGCGGCAGAGATGAGCGGACATGTCTTTGACAAGAAAGAGCGGCAGGTGCTGACCGCCGTGGCAGGCCGGTCGGCCATCAAGCATGGCAACCTGATCGGCGATCGCGATGCGCTGGCGCAGGTCGAGGACAAGTTCCAGTTCTCGATCGACCGAATGGCCGAACTGGGCCGATCGCTGGGCTTTTCCGAAGTGACCTGCCTGAACCCGGGCGCCGAGATGCCGCTGGGATTGCGGGCCAAGGACATGCTGCACCGTGTTTGCGGCCAGATGAAGCTGGAACCGGGGTTCCTGACGCCGTTCGACGGGTTTGCCGAAGCGCTCAGCACCACCTATGGCACGCCGCTGGGCCTGTCGGACCGGGCCCCGTTCGGGTTCTTCGTTTTTCGCAAGTGACGGGCAGCGGGGCGGGGCCGCGCTGCCCGGGCCGCCTCAGTAGCGGTAGTGCTCGGGCTTGAACGGGCCTTCCGGCTTCACGCCGATATAGGCGGCCTGTTCGGCGCTCAGTTCCGTCAGCTTCACGCCGATCCGCTTGAGATGCAGGCGCGCGACCTTTTCATCCAGGTGCTTGGGCAGGATGTAGACGTCGTTCTTGTAGGCGTCGCCCCGCGTCCACAATTCGATCTGCGCCAGCACCTGATTGGTGAAGCTGGCCGACATCACGAAGGAAGGATGACCCGTGGCATTGCCGAGGTTCAGCAGGCGGCCTTCGGACAGCAGGATGATGCGGTTGCCCGAGGGCATCTCGATCATGTCCACCTGTTCCTTGATGTTGGTCCACTTGTGGTTCTTCAGGGCCGCGACCTGGATCTCGTTGTCGAAGTGGCCGATGTTGCCGACGATGGCCATGTCCTTCATCTCGCGCATATGCTCGATGCGGATGATGTCCTTGTTGCCGGTGGTGGTGATGAAGATATCGGCGCTGGCGACCTCGTCCTCCAGCGTCACCACTTCGAACCCGTCCATGGCAGCTTGCAGCGCGCAGATCGGGTCAACCTCGGTCACCTTCACGCGGGCACCGGCGCCGCGCAGCGATGCTGCCGAGCCTTTGCCCACGTCGCCATAGCCGCAGACCACGGCGACCTTGCCGGCCATCATGGTGTCGGTGGCGCGGCGGATGCCGTCGACCAGCGATTCCTTGCAGCCGTACTTGTTGTCGAATTTCGACTTGGTGACGCTGTCGTTGACGTTGATTGCCGGGAACGGAAGCTGGCCTTCCTTGACCAGTTCGTACAGGCGGTGCACGCCGGTGGTGGTTTCTTCCGAAACACCAACGATCTGGTCACGGGTCTTGGTGAACCAGCCGGGGCTTGCGGCCATGCGCTTGGCGATCTGCGCCTTGATGGCCTCTTCCTCTTCCGAGGTCGGCACCGGGATGATGTCTTCGCCGGCTTCGGCGCGCGCGCCCAGCAGAACATACAGCGTCGCGTCGCCGCCATCGTCGAGGATCAGGTTCGGACCGTCCGGGAACATGAAGGAGCGATCCAGGTAGTCCCAATGCTCTTCCAGCGACTGGCCCTTGACGGCAAAGACCGGCACACCGGCCTCGGCGATGGCCGCGGCGGCGTGGTCTTGCGTCGAAAAGATGTTGCACGAAGCCCAGCGGACATCGGCGCCCAGATCGACCAGTGTTTCGATCAGAACCGCGGTCTGGATGGTCATGTGCAGCGAGCCGACGATACGGGCACCCTTCAGCGGTTTGCTCTCGCCGTATTCCTCGCGCAGGGACATCAGCCCCGGCATTTCGGTTTCGGCGATGTTCAGTTCCTTGCGGCCGAATCCGGCCAGCGAAATATCCTTGACGATGTAATCGGTCACGTGCTTGCTCCGCAGCTCATCATTTCATGTGTGTTGGAGGTGCAGCTAGCACCCCGCACCGGACCCGGCAAGGCGGGCACCCCGCCAAACCGCGCGCGCCGCCCCAATGGGACGGCGCGGGTCTTGGGTCAGGCGCTGATCTTGTCGGTGCCGTAGATCCGGGCCAGTTCGTCGGCCAGATCGGTCTTTTCCCAGGAAAACCCGCCATCGGCATCCGGGGCGCGACCGAAGTGGCCGTAGGCCGAGGTGCGGGCATAGATCGGTTTCAGCAGATCCAGCTGGTTGCGAATGCCGCGTGGGGTCAGGCGCACCATCTCCTGCAAGGTCTTCGAGATCGCGTCTTCATCCGCCCGGCCGGTACCTTGCGTGTCCACATAGACCGCCACGGGTTCCGGTACGCCGATGGCATAGGCCAACTGGATCAGGCATTTCTCGGCCAGACCCGCCGCGACGACGTTCTTGGCCAGGTAGCGCGCCACATAGGCCGCCGAGCGGTCCACCTTGGTGGGATCCTTGCCCGAGAACGCGCCGCCGCCATGCGGAGCCGCGCCGCCATAGGTGTCGACGATGATCTTGCGCCCGGTCAGACCGGCGTCGCCATCGGGGCCGCCGATCACGAAGCGCCCGGTGGGGTTCACGATCAGGCGCTTGTCGGACACCTGCCAGCCTTCGGGCATGGCGGCGGTCACATAGGGGCGGACCAGTTCGCGCACGCCTTCGGTGCCCAGTTCCTCGGCGTGCTGGGTCGAGACCACGACGGCATCCACCGCAACCGGCTTGCCATCCTCATAGCGCAGGGTGACCTGGCTTTTGGCATCGGGGCCAAAGCCCTGCTGCACGCCGGACTTGCGATCCTCGGCCATGGTCCGCAGAATGCGGTGGGCCAGCAGGATCGGTGCCGGCATCAGTTCCGGGGTTTCAGTGCAGGCATAGCCGAACATGATGCCCTGATCGCCGGCACCCTCTTCGCCCTTGCTGCCTTCATCCACGCCCTGCGCGATGTCGGCGGATTGCTCGTGCAGCAGGTTTTCGACGGCGCAGGTCTTCCACGAAAACCCGTCCTGCTCATAGCCGATGTCGCGGATCGCATCGCGGGCGATTTCCTCGACGCGCTGGCGCACTTCATTGGGGCCGCGCACCTCGCCGGCGATGGTCACATGATCGGTGGTGGCCAGGGTTTCGCAGGCCACACGGGAATGCGGGTCTGCTGTCAGGAAAGCATCCAATACGGCGTCCGAAATGCGGTCGCAAACTTTGTCGGGATGCCCTTCGGACACGGATTCACTGGTAAACAGCCAGCTTTTCGCACTCATATCTCATCTCTCCTTGGGCACGGCCAGAACCGGGGTGGGGCAAGGTCAGGCGGCGCTGTCGGTCGTCCTTGGCTTCGATTTCGGCTTATACCCCAAATTCGGCGCAAGCCAGCCCTCGATTTCCTCAAGGGTAACGCCCTTGCGCCGGGCATAGTCCACTGCCTGATCCTCGCCAATGCGACCGATGCCGAAATAGGCGCTGTCGGGATGGGCAAAATACAGGCCCGACACCGCCGAGGCCGGCCACATGGCGCAGCTTTCGGTCAGGACCAGACCGGCGTTCTCCGGTGCGCCCAACATGTCGAACAGGCGCCGTTTTTCGCTGTGATCGGGGCTGGCCGGATAGCCCGCCGCCGGGCGGATGCCCCGGTAGGTCTCTGAAATCAAATCGTCATTCGACAGTTTTTCGTCTGCCGCATACCCCCAAAGCGCCCGGCGCACGCGCGCATGCAGCGCCTCGGCAAAGGCCTCGGCCAGTCGGTCGCCCAGCGATTGCACCAGGATCGAGTCGTAGTCGTTGCCCTCGGCCTTGTAGCGTTCGGCGATCTCGTGAACCTCGGGGCCGGTGTTGACCGCGAAGCCGCCAACCCAGTCCGGCGTGCCAATGGGTGCGACGAAATCCGACAGGCACATGTTGGCCCGTCCGGCGGATTTTCCGCCCTGTTGGCGCAGCATCGGGAAGCGCGTGGCCTCGGCCGTGCGGGACTCGTCGCTCCAGACGATGATGTCGTCGCCGTCGCTGTTGGCCGGCCACAAGCCCACCACCCCGCGCGGGGTGAACCAGCCTTCTTCCTTGATCCGGGCCAGAATCGCCTGCGCGTTTTCGAACAGATCCCGCGCCGTCGGCCCCATCTGCGGATGCTTAAGGATCTGCGGGTACTTGCCGCGCATTTCCCAGGTCCAGAAGAACGGCGACCAGTCGATGTAGGGCTCGATATCCGCGATGCTCATGTCGTCAATGACCGACAGACCCGGCGTTTGCGGCGCGGGCGGCGAATAGGTCTTCCACCCGCCATCGAAGGCATTGGCGCGGGCGTCGGTCAGATTGGTGCCGACGCGGTCCCCGGCATCGGCGCGGCCCACACGCAAGGCTTCCTGCTGGGCCGCGATCTGGGCCAGGAAATCGGGCTTGCGGGCGGCGCTGAGCAGGGTCGAGACCACGCCAACGGCCTTGGAGGCATCATCCACATGCACAACGCCATGATCATACTCCGGCGCAACCTTCAGCGCCGTGTGCTTCTTCGAGGTCGTCGCCCCGCCGATCAGCAGCGGCAGATCCATGCCCTGCCGGGTCATTTCCGAGGCCACATCGACCATCCGGTCCAGCGAGGGCGTGATCAGCCCCGACAGCCCGATGATATCGGCCTTTTCTTCCCGCGCGCGGTTCAGGATATCCTCGGCGGGCACCATCACGCCCAGATCGACCACGTCGTAATTGTTGCACTGCAAGACGACGCCGACGATGTTCTTGCCGATGTCATGCACATCGCCCTTCACCGTCGCCATCAGGATCTTGCCCTTGGCCGACGTGTCGCCCGAACGCTTCTTTTCTTCTTCCATATAGGGGATCAGATGGCCCACGGCGGCCTTCATCACGCGGGCCGATTTCACCACCTGCGGCAGGAACATCTTGCCTTCGCCGAACAGGTCGCCGACCACGTTCATCCCGTCCATCAACGGGCCTTCGATCACGTCCAGCGGCTTGTCGGCGGCCAGACGGCATTCTTCGGTATCGGCGATGACGAAATCGGTGATGCCATGCACCAGTGCGTGGCGCAGACGCTCCTGTACCGGCGCCTCGCGCCATTTCGGATCGGCCTTCTTCGACGCCTCTCCGGCGCCCTTGTACTTGTCGGCGATCTCCAGCAGGCGGTCGGTGGCATCATCGCGGCGGTTCAGCAGCACATCCTCGACCCGCTCGCGCAGTTCCTCGGGGATGTCGTCATAGACGGTGATCTGTCCGGCGTTGACGATGGCCATGTCCAGCCCCAGCGGGATGGCGTGGTACAGGAAGGCCGAATGCATCGCCTCGCGCACCGCGTTGTTGCCCCGGAAACTGAACGAGACGTTCGACAGACCGCCCGACACATGGGTCAGCGGCATCGCTTCCTTGATCATCCGCGTGGCGTCGAAGAATGCCACCGCATAGTCGTTGTGCTCTTCGATCCCGGTCGCCACGGCGAAGATGTTGGGATCGAAGATGATGTCCCACGGATCGAAGCCCGCCTTCTGGGTCAGCAGGTCATAGGACCGTTTGCAGATCTCGAACTTGTGCTGGGCGGTTTCGGCCTGTCCGCCCTCGTCGAAGGCCATGACCACCACGGCCGCACCATAACGGCGCACGATCCGGGCCTGTTCCAGAAACGCCGCTTCGCCTTCCTTCAGCGAGATCGAATTGACCACACAGCGTCCCTGCACGCATTTCAGCCCGGCCTCGATCACCTCGAATTTCGAGCTGTCCAGCATGATCGGCACGCGGGAAATGTCGGGCTCCGCCGCAATCAGGTTGAGGAAGGTGGTCATCGCCTTCTCGGCGTCCAGCAATCCCTCGTCCATGTTGATGTCGATGATCTGGGCGCCGTTTTCCACCTGTTGCCGCGCCACGTCCAGCGCGGCGGGATAGTCATCGGCCATGATCAATTTCTTGAACTTGGCCGAGCCGGTGACGTTGGTGCGTTCGCCGATGTTGATGAAGCGTGCGATGCTCATGCCGCGCCCTCCGCTTCGAACATCTCAAGCCCTGACAGGCGCAGGCGCTGACGCGAGGCCGGCACCTTGCGGGGCGATTTGCCCTCCACCGCCTTGGCAATCGCCGCGATGTGTTCGGGCGTGGTGCCGCAGCAACCGCCCACAAGGTTCACAAGCCCACTGTTGGCCCATTCTTCCAGATGCGCGGCGGTTTCTTCCGGCGTCTCGTCATAGCCGCCCATTTCATTGGGCAATCCGGCATTGGGATAGGCACTGATCAACGTGTCCGCGACCTCGCCGATGGTGCGCACATGGGCGCGCATCTCGGCCGCGCCAAGGGCGCAGTTCAGGCCCACCGCAAAGGGTTTGGCGTGGGACATGGAGACCCAGAAGGCCTCGGGCGTCTGCCCGGTCAGGGTCCGGCCCGAACGGTCGGTGATGGTGCCCGAGATGATGATGGGCGGAATCTCCAGCCCTTCGTCGCGCAGGCTGTCGATCGCGAACAGCGCGGCCTTGGCGTTCAGCGTGTCGAAGATGGTTTCCACCAGAAGGATATCGCAGCCGCCTTCGATCAGCCCCCGCGCGGCCTCGCCATAGGCGGCGGCCAGCTGGTCGAACGTCACCCCGCGATAGCCCGGATCGTTCACATCCGGGCTGATCGAGGCGGTCTGGTTGGTCGGCCCGATGCCGCCCGCGACCCAGCGCCGCTTGCCGCCGACGCGGGCGATGGCCTCGCGCGCAAGTTCCACCGAGGCCCGGTTCATCTCGTAGGACAGCTCCTCCATGCCATAATCGGCCTGGCTGATCCGGTTGGCCCCGAAGGTGTTGGTGGTCAGGATATCGGCCCCGGCGCGCAGGAAATCCTCGTGAATGTCGCGGATCATTTGCGGCTGGGTCAGGCTCAGCAACTCGTTGTTGCCGCCCACGTCGCGCGGATGGTCGGCGAATCGGGTTCCCCGGTAACTGGACTCATCGGGCTTGTGCCGCTGAATCATCGTCCCCATGGCCCCGTCCAGCACCAGAATGCGCTTGTTCGCTTCTGTTTCCAGTTCCTTCGATCCCGACATGAAACCCCCTGTCCGGTGCCTTGGACGCCACGCCCGTCGCGTGCCGATTTCGGGGCTACATACAGTCCAGAATGCGGGACTTCCAGCCACCACCGCCACGGGCAAGGGCACCAGCGCCGTAACAGCACGCAAATCAGACATTTTCTCTTGCCTGAGCGAATTTGCTGGGCTAGCAGATTCAGGCACGGTGGGAGAATCTGGACTGATCCAGTGCCGAAGGAGCAACCGCCCCGGTAAACTCTCAGGCAACCGGACCGTCGTGCAGAGAGACTCTGGAGAGAGGCGCAAAACGCGTCCGCCGAAGGGATAACGATCTCAGGCAATCGGACAGAGGGGGCATCTCGGGTGCATGGCACCTGCCTGATGCCGGTCCCCTGCCCGGCGCCGACCAGAGGAGCCGACATGGGCGATTTGAAACAGACACCGCTACACGCCATGCACCTGTCGCTGGGGGCCAAGATGACGGCCTTCGCGGGCTATGACATGCCGGTGCAATACAAGCCCGGCGTGCTGAAGGAACACCTGCATTGCCGCGCCGAAGCCGGGTTGTTCGATGTCAGCCACATGGGTCAGATCCTGCTGACGCCGAAATCGGGCGATGTGGCCGATGCCGCGCTGGCGCTGGAAACGCTGGTGCCGGCCGCCATCGCCGGACTGGCCGACGGGCGGCAACGCTATGGCATGTTCACCAACGACGAAGGCGGCATTCTGGATGACCTGATGATCGCCAATCGCGGCGATCACCTGTTCCTTGTGGTCAACGCCGCCTGCAAGGACGCCGATCTGGCGCATCTGCAAGCGCATCTGTCGGACACCTGCGAAATCACCCCGATCCCCGACCGCGGCCTGATCGCCCTGCAAGGCCCCGCAGCCGAGGAGGCGCTGGCCGCTCTTGCGCCCGCCGCGCGCGACATGCGGTTCATGGATGTGATCGTGACAGACAGCGCCTTCGGCGAGCTGTGGATCTCGCGCTCGGGCTACACCGGCGAGGACGGGTTCGAGATTTCCATGCCCGGCGATCAGGCCGAGGCTTTCGCCCGTGCCCTGCTGGACAACGACGCGGTGGCGCCCATCGGCCTTGGCGCCCGCGACAGCCTGCGGCTGGAAGCCGGGCTGTGCCTTTACGGCTCGGATCTGGACACCACCACCAGCCCGGTCGAGGCCGGTCTGACATGGGCCATCCAGAAGGTGCGCCGCACCGGGGGTGCCCGCGAAGGCGGATTTCCCGGCGCCGCGCGCATCCTGGCCGAACTGACGGGCGGTCCCGCCCGCAAGCTTGTCGGCCTGCGCCCCGACGGCCGCGCGCCGATGCGCGCCGGCACGCCGCTTTTTGCCGAGGCCGACGGCGGCGAACCCATCGGGCAGATCACTTCGGGCGCCTTTGGCCCCACTATCGAGGCGCCCATGTCCATGGGCTATGTCACCGCCGCCCACGCAGACACGGGCGGCACGATCTATGGCGAGGTGCGCGGCAAACGCCTGCCCGCCACCGTGGTGGACATGCCGTTCCGCCCTGCCACCTATAAACGCTGACCCACTGGAGATCCGAGATGAAATTCACCGAAGAACATGAATGGCTGCGCGAGGAAGATGGTCTGATCGTGGTCGGCATCACCGAACATGCGGCCACTCAATTGGGCGATCTGGTGTTCGTCGAAATGCCCGACACCGATATCGAGGTCGCCAAGGATGACGAGATCGTGGTGATCGAGTCGGTCAAGGCCGCCTCGGACATCATGGCCCCCATCGACGGCACCATCGTCGAGGTCAACGACGCCATCGTTGCCAACCCCGAACTGGTGAACGAAGACCCGCAAGGCGACGGCTGGTTCTTCAAGATGAAGGCATCGGATGCATCCCAGATGGATGACATGATGGATGCCGACGGCTACGCGAAATTCATCGGATAAGGACCGCGACATGCCCTTCACGCCCACCGATTACCTGCCCTATGACTTTGCCAACAGGCGCCATATCGGCCCTTCGCCGGAAGAAATGGCCGAGATGCTGAAAGTGGTCGGTGCGGCGTCCCTGGACGACCTGATCGACGAAACCGTCCCGGCCAGCATCCGCCAGGCCGAGCCTCTGAAGCTGGGCCGCCCCAAGTCGGAGCGCGAGCTTCTGTATCACATGGCCGAGGTGGCCAAGCAGAACACGGTTCTGACCTCGCTGATCGGCATGGGCTACCATGACACCGTCATGCCCCCGGCGATCCAGCGCAACGTGTTCGAGAACCCGGCGTGGTACACCTCGTATACGCCCTACCAGCCCGAAATCAGCCAGGGCCGCCTTGAGGCGCTGCTGAACTACCAGACCATGATTTCGGACCTGACCGGGCTTGAGATCGCCAATGCCTCGCTGCTGGACGAGGCCACGGCCTGTGCCGAAGCGATGACCATGGCGCAACGCGGGTCGAAATCGAAGGCCACGGCCTTCTTCGTCGACGAAAACTGCCATCCGCAGAGTATCGCCGTCATGCAGACCCGCGCCGCGCCGCTGGGGATCGAGATTGTCGTGGGCGCGCCCGAGGATCTGGACCCGGGATCCGTCTTTGGTGCGATCTTCCAGTATCCGGGCACGTATGGCCACCTGCGCGACTTCACCGATGTGATCGCGGACCTGCACGCAGCCAAGGCAGCGGCCATCCTGTCCGCCGATCCGCTGGCGCTGACCATCCTGAAGGAACCCGGTGCCATGGGGGCCGACATCGCCGTCGGCTCGACCCAGCGTTTCGGGGTGCCGCTGGGCTATGGCGGTCCGCACGCGGCCTATCTGGCCTGCCGCGACAACTACAAGCGGTCGATGCCCGGTCGGCTGGTGGGGGTCTCGGTGGACAGCCACGGCGACCTCGCCTACCGGCTGTCGCTGCAGACCCGCGAACAGCACATCCGGCGCGAGAAGGCGACATCCAACGTCTGCACCGCGCAGGCGCTGCTGGCGGTTATCGCGTCGTTCTACGGTGTGTTCCACGGGCCCAAGGGGCTGAAGGCCATCGCCCAGCGGATCCATCGCAAGACCGTGCGCATGGTGCGCGGGCTGGAAGAAGGCGGCTTCCAGGTGGAGCCGGAAGCCTATTTCGACACCGTCACCGTCAACACCGGTCCGATGCAGGGGGTGATCCTGAAATCGGCACTGGCCGAGGGCATCAACCTGCGCAAGATCGGCGAGGACCGCATCGGCATTTCGCTGGACGAATGCACCCGCCCCGCCACCATCGAGGCCGTCTGGCGCGCCTTCGGCATCGACCGCAAGGATGACGACTGGACCCCGCACTACCGGGTGCCCGACGGGCTGATCCGTGAAAGCGCGTTCATGACCCATCCGGTGTTCCACATGAACCGGGCCGAGACCGAGATGATGCGCTATATGCGCCGTCTGTCGGATCGCGATCTGGCGCTGGACCGGGCGATGATTCCGCTGGGCTCCTGCACCATGAAGCTGAACTCGGCGGCCGAGATGATGCCGGTGAGCTGGCCCGAGTTTTCCAAGATCCACCCCTTTGCCCCGGTGGATCAGGTGAAGGGCTATACCACCCTGATCAGGGAACTCAGCGCAGCGTTGTGCACCATCACCGGCTATGACGACATGTCGATGCAGCCCAATTCGGGCGCGCAGGGCGAATACGCGGGACTTCTGACCATCGCCGCCTATCACAGGGCGCGCGGCGACAGCCTTCGCAACATCTGCCTGATCCCGGTCAATGCCCATGGCACCAACCCGGCCTCGGCGCAGATGTGCGGCATGAAAGTGGTTGTGGTGGCCTGCACCGCCAACGGCGATATCGACCTTGGCGACTTCCGCAAGAAGGCCGAGGCGGCGGGCGACAACCTGGCCGCCTGCATGATCACCTATCCCTCGACCCACGGCGTGTTCGAGGACACGGTGCGCGAGGTCTGCGACATCACCCACAAGTACGGGGGCCAAGTCTATCTGGACGGCGCCAACCTGAACGCCATGGTCGGCCTGTCGAAACCCGGCGAGATCGGCTCGGACGTCAGCCACCTGAACCTGCACAAGACCTTCTGCATCCCGCATGGCGGCGGCGGCCCCGGCATGGGCCCCATCGGCGTAAAGGCACATCTGGCGCCCTATCTGCCCGGCCATCCGGCCACCGGTGGCAGTGAAGGCCCGGTCAGTGCCGCGCCCTATGGCTCGCCCTCGATCCTGCCGATTTCCTGGGCCTATGTGCTGATGATGGGCGGCGAGGGGCTGACGCAGGCGACCAAGGTGGCGATCCTGAACGCCAACTACATCGCCAAGCGGCTGGAGGGCGCCTTCGACATCCTGTTCAAGGGCCAGAACGGGCGCGTGGCGCATGAGTGCATCCTCGACACCCGCCCCTATGCCGAGGCGGGCATCACCGTTGATGACATTGCCAAGCGGCTGATCGATCACGGCTTCCACGCCCCGACCATGAGCTGGCCGGTGTCCGGCACGCTGATGGTCGAGCCCACCGAATCGGAAACCAAGGCCGAGCTGGACCGCTTTTGTGCGGCGATGCTGGCGATCCGCGACGAGATCGCCGATGTGGCCGAGGGGCGGATCGACCGGGACAACAACCCGCTGAAGAACGCCCCCCACACCACCGCCGACCTGGTGGCCGAATGGGACCGCCCCTATACCCGCGAGGCCGCCTGCTTCCCGGCGGGCGCGTTCCGGGTGGACAAGTACTGGCCACCCGTGGGCCGGGTGGACAATGTCTATGGCGACCGCCACCTGGTGTGCACCTGCCCACCGCTGGAAGACTACCAGGACGCCGCCGAATAAGGCTGCGTTCCGGCGGGGGCCACTCGGCCCCCGTCCATCGGTCCTGACCCCTGATCCGTGAAGGTCGCCGCGTACCGCCGTTGCAATCCGCCGCCGGCAGGGTCATATACCGCCCGACGATCCCTGGAGTGGCCATGCATACCTATCTCGACTTCGAAAAACCGCTCGCCGAAATCGAAGGCAAAGCCGAAGAGTTGCGCGCCCTGGCGCGGTCCAATGAAGGGATGGATGTGGCGGGCGAGGCCGCGGGGCTGGACAAGAAAGCCGCCGACCTTCTGAAAACGCTCTATTCCGACCTGACGCCCTGGCGCAAATGCCAGGTGGCGCGGCATCCCGACCGGCCGAACTGCAAGGACTACATCCGCGAGCTGTTCACGGAATACACGCCGCTGGCCGGCGACCGGAACTTCGCCGACGATCAGGCGGTCCTGGGCGGGCTGGCGCGGTTCAACGATCAGCCGGTGATGGTGATCGGCCATGAAAAGGGCCATGACACCCAGACCCGCCTGCACCACAATTTCGGCATGGCGCGGCCCGAAGGCTATCGCAAGGCCGTGCGACTGATGGATCTGGCCGACCGCTTCCGCCTGCCGGTGGTGACGCTGGTGGATACCCCCGGTGCCTATCCCGGCAAGGGTGCCGAAGAGCGCGGCCAGTCCGAAGCCATTGCCCGTTCAACCGAAAAATGCCTGCAGATCGGCGTGCCGCTGGTCTCGGTCATCATCGGCGAAGGCGGCTCGGGCGGCGCCGTGGCCTTTGCCACCGCCAACAAGGTCGCGATGCTGGAACATTCGGTCTATTCGGTGATCTCGCCCGAAGGCTGCGCCTCGATCCTGTGGAAGAACGCCCAGAAGATGCGTGAAGCCGCCGAGGCCCTGCGCCTGACCGCGCAAGACCTGCAGCAGCTGGGCGTCATCGATCAGATCATCGCCGAACCCGTCGGCGGCGCGCAGCGCGATCCCAAGAAGACCATCCGCCGTGTCGGCCGTGCAATCTCGGAACTTCTGGAAGAGATGGAAGGCATGGATGCCGCAGCGCTGGTGAAAGCGCGGCGCAAGAAATACCTGGACATGGGCCGTCAGGGGCTGGCCGGCTGATCCGGCGGGCCGGTCAGAAGCGGAAGGTCGCGGTGAACTTCACATAGGGCAGGACATTGGGGGCATCATCCTCGGCGTCCTTGATTTCCTTGTTCAGGTCGGCTTGCGACACCTGCCCCGACTTGTCCGTCAGCGACACATCAAAACCCCCGGTGTACATCGCCCCAAGATCGGCGCTGAGGGTCCAGCGCGGGCTGACCTGGCCGTCGTAGCCCAGCGAAATCATCGGCATCACCGAGTTCGTGGTGTCGGCGCTGTAGCGCAGGTTCACGTTGTTGTAGCTGTTGTTGCCCACGGTTCCGCTGCCGCGCCCGGTGCCATCCACGTCATAGCCGCTGAACATGGCGCCGCCGGTGACCCTGAGCCCACCGATCCCGGTGTAGTAGTCCCCCAGCAGGCCAATGCCGCCCAGCTGAGCCTCGTAATCATACTTGATGCCGTCGTCGGTTTCCTTGTCGTCGACCGACAGGTAGCCCACCGGCACGCGCAGGCCAAAGCGATCGCTGACGCGATAGGTGCCTTCGAGCGTGGCGCCCAGGGTGGACAGGCCGAAGCCCAGTCCGAACTCCCCCGGCTCTTGCGCAAGAGTGGCGACGGGCACAACGCCAGCGGCGATGAGGATCAGGGCTTTGGTCACGTTTTCCATGGAATCATCTTGGCAGCTGAGAAATCCATACGTCCACTAAGACCGAGAATCCCTAACAAGTCATGTGAAAACCACGTGATAGATCCGCCGGAACGCCGTCTGATGCAAAAAAATTACGTTGCGTCAAACTTCAGGCCGGCCTCGGCCATCAGAAGCTTCGAGCGGGTCTCGACAACCTCCTCAAGCGCGGTCATGAAGGTCCCGATTTCCTGGCCCGGCGGGATCGGATCCAGAAAGTCCACCACCGCAGTACCGGGTTTGCGCAACACCCCCGACCGCGGCCAGAACACCCCGACATTGGTGGCCGCGGGCACGCAGGGCTGGCCCAGCTTGCGGTACAGCACCCCGGTGCCGATCTTGTACGGCAGCGTGGCGCGCGGTGCGACGCGGGTGCCCTGCGGATAGATGATAAGCTGGCCCGGCAAGCTGCGCCCGGCGGCCACGTCCCGGACCATCTGTTCCATCGCCGGCCCGCGCTTGCCGCGATCCACCGGCACGCAGCCGATGCGCAGGGCGTACCAGCCCAGGATCGGCGCCCGCACCAGTTGCTTCTTCATGATGAACTTGGGCCGCGGCACGACCGAGCAGATCATGATGATGTCGAAGAAACTCTGATGTTTCGAGGCGATCATCACCTCGTCGCGGGGGACCTCGCCGCGAATCTCGGACTTCAGGCCGATCATCCAGCCAGCCGACCAGCGCACATAGCGGCAATAGGCCCGGATGCCAGCGAAGGCGCCACGTCGGTCGAAAATGGCCCAAGGGGTATAGACCACCGCCAGAACCGCCATCATCAGATACATCTGGCCGTTGAAGATCAGTGACCGAAGCCATTGAATCGCCTGCACGCCGTTCCCCTCCCGCGTCAATTCCGCCTGTCTATGCCTGCCCGCCCTGCCAAGCGCAACCGCACGATGCTTTGCGCCGGCGCGGCGGGAAGCCTATAGTCGCCGCACCCGAACCGAAAGGGCGCTTGAGCGAGCACATGCGGATCATCTGTCCTGACTGTCAGGCGAAATACGACATACCCGACGCGGCCATCCCCGCCGCCGGGCGCGAGGTCCAATGTGCCCGCTGCGCCCACGCCTGGTACCAGCTTCCGCTGACCGGCGCGGCAGCGGTTGTGGCGCCGCGTGACAAGGCGCGTGACGAAGAAGACGCCGAAGACGCCCTGCCCCCCGACACGACAGCCCGGCTGGACACGGAAACCGGCGCGCCCTCGCCCCGGCGGGAACTGGACCCAAGCCTGTTGTCGGTGCTGCGCGAAGAAGCCAAGCGCGAGGCGGCGGTGCGCGCCGGCAAGGAGGACGTCCTGCCGCCCGCTGCCGCAACGCCGGAACCCGCCGCGCCCTCGGGCGCCAGCGCCCGTCTGGCCCGCCTGAAGGCCGCAGAGACCTCTGGGACGCCGCTGACGCCCGATACCGAAGCGGCAGTGGAAGATCCCGGTGCTGCCACCCGCAGCCCGCAGCCGCCGCTTCTGACCGCGGCCGGGGCCACCGCTGAACAGGCAAGGCCTGGACGCGATCTGCCAGTGCCGATCTCCTCGACCGAATTGGCGGTGATCGCGCAACGGCGGCGGCGGACCGGCTTTCGTCTGGGATTCGGGCTGACCGCCGGGCTGGCCTGTCTGGCGGTGGGGGCATATCTGGCCGCGCCGCATGTGGCGGCCATCCTGCCGCAAGGCACGCCCTATGCGGATCTGGTGATTGCCCATGGCAACCGGGTACAGGCGCAACTGATCGAGGCGCTCAGCCAGCTTCTGGCCCCACGCTCGGCGCTCTAGAACCGGTCCAGCAAACGGCGCAGGTAGTCCAACTCGACCTCGGGGCGGGACTGGTCGCCCGACCGGCGGCGGATTTCGTCCAGCAGGTCGCGGGCGCGGCGATAGACATCCTCGTTCTGCAACAGCCGTTCGCGCGTGCCGAACTGACCGTCGCCAGTGGCCTCGCGGCCCAGCGGATCAAGGCGGTTGCCGGGGGCGGTCTGGCCCAGCTGCTCGCCGCCCTGCCCCTGACCCGGCTGTTCCTGCGCCAGTTCACGGCCCAGATCGCGGATGCCGTCGCGCAGGCGGTCCATGGCCTCGGACTGGCTGTCCATGGCCCCGGCCAGATCGTTGCGGCGCAAGGCCTCTTCGGCCTCATCCATGGCGCGGCCCGCCCCTTCCAGCGCCTCGCGCGCGGCGTCCGAGCCTTCGCCGGTACCCGGCAGCGATTGCTGCTGGTTGCGCAGGGTGTCGCGCAGCGCCTGCTGGCGGTCGGCCAGATCCTGCGCCAGCCCCTCGGTGCCCTGCGGGGCGCCGTTTTCGCCCCCCGGCTGGCCGGGCTGGCCTTGTCCGGGCTGTCCCTGACCTTGCCCCAGCTCGCGCCCCGGCTGCTGCCCCTGCAGCCCCTGGAACGAATCGTCGGACAGGTTCTGCTGGTCGCGCAGGGTCTCGCGCAAGCCGTTCAGCGCCTGCTGGCCCTGGCTTCCCTGCCCGCCGGGCTGGCCCTGGGCCATCTGCATGTTCTGCATCATCCGGGCGATCTGATCGAGCAACTGCTGCGCCTCGGCCATCCGGCCTTCCTGCATCAGCTGTTGCAGGCGGTCGAGCAGGTCTTCCAGCTGCTGGCCGGTAATCTCCTGCCCTTCGGCGAACTCACGCTCCTGATCGTTGTCGCGCTGCTGCTGTGCCAGTTGGCGCATGACGTCCTGCATCGCTTCGCGCAGTTCCTGCATCAACTGATCGATTTCGCTGTCCGTGGCGCCGTCGCGCATCGCTTCGGCCAGCTTTTCCTGCGCGCGGCGCAGTCGCGCCATGGCATCGGATAGATCGCCTTCTTCGATCTTGAGGGCCAGTTCCCACAGGGTTTCGGCCATGTCCTCCTGCAACTCCTGGTCGATGTCGGCGGGTGCCGAGGCTTCCAGCGCGCGGGCGATGGTGCGGACCCGCAGATAATCGGTCTGGATCTGGAACAGGTCTTCGGGCCGATGCGAAATCGCCCGCAAGAGCTGCGCCACGCGCGGCGCGTTGGCCCGCGCCCACAGCAGATCGCGGCGTTGTTCGATCAGCGCCTGCGCCAGCGGTTCGAAGAACCGGCGCGCCGGCAGGGTCAGGGTCAGGGGATCGCTGGCGCCCGTGTTGCCGGCGGCATCGGTCACCCGGAAAGTCATCACCACCGGCAGCCCGGCCCAGGGATGTTTCGAGAAATCCTCGACTAGGATCTCGGAGAACGCCTCGCGCCCACCGGTGATCGGCATCGGCAGGGCGGCGATCACCGGCGCGCGCGGGTCGGGGTCGGCGGCCAGACCGTAGCTGCGCGGCACCGCCGGCAGATCAAGGGCGAACTCGACCTCTCCGGCCTCGACGCCATAGTCATCGCTGGCGGCAAAGGGCTGCGAAAACTCGCCGTCGACTTTGACTTCCAGCGGCCCCTCGGGCGCGACCTGCGGCGGCGCATCGGCGGCCAGCGTGATGATCCATTCCGCCCCGCCTTCGCCAAGGATGGCCAACTCGCCCGCTTGCGTCACTTCGAAGGCCTGCGACGGGGCCGCGGCGCTGTCCAGCTCGCCGGTGCGGCCCGAGACGGTTTCCGAGACCGCCAGATCGCCCGGCCTGCCGTAGAGCCGCAGGTCGATCCGGGTGCCCGCAGGCAGGGTCAGCGCGCCGGGCGGCAGGTCGTTCAGATACAGGCTGGGCCGCCCGGTATAGGCGGGCGGGGTCAGCCAGCCTTCCCAAGACGGGCCCGCGATCACCGTGCCCGAGCCCGCCAGCGGGCTGTTGTGCGCCGGATCGAGCCGCAGGACCGAGCCGAACAGAAGCGCTATCGCAAACAGGGTCAGCGCGGTGTAGCGCAGCCCATAGCGGTCAAATCGCGACAGGTGCAGATCGGGCACCACGGCGCGGGCGCGGGACAGCCTGGCCGCCATGCGCGAGCGATGCGCGGCCCAGACCTGCTCCGACCCGGCATCCCCGGCACCGATTGCCTGCGCATCGCGCAGCGCCGCAATCGGGCGTCCGGACAGCGAGGCATCCAGGCGCTCTTCGGCCTCGACCCAGGACGGCCAGCGGAACCGGCGCAGCGCCCACCACAGGCTCCAGACCCCGGCCAGCGAAGCCCCCAGGTAGGCACCCCAGTAGAGTTCAACCGGCGCCTGCTCCAGCACCCCCAGCATGGCCACCGCGACGACCGTCAGCAGAACGGCCCAGAGCGGCCAGAAGGCGCGCACCCCACGTTCGGCCACCAGCCCCAGAAGGGTCAGCCGCAACGGCCAGCGCAGACGCTTGGCCGGATCGAGGATCCGGGTGGAGGGAGAAGTCATGCCGACCTCCGCGGCGCTGGGATACAGCGTTTCACGCTGAAACGGTAACCCAGCGTCGCAAAAGGTCAAAGGCCGGGGCGATCACAAATGCCTGTCAGGGCGGTTTTTCGCGGGCAGCAGCGCTCAGGTGTCGGCGTCCAGCCAGTCGGGCACCCGATCGCGGCCGATCATTTCCTCGAAACTGGGGCGCGCCCGGATCACCGCCCATTTGTCGCCCTGCACCAGAACCTCGGGGATCAGGGGGCGCGAGTTGTATTCCGACGCCATCACCGCGCCATAGGCCCCGGCCGAGCGGAAGGCGACCAGATCGTCGGGTTGCAACACCGGCATCGGACGTTGCCGGGCAAAGGTATCCCCCGATTCGCAGACCGGGCCGACGATGTCGTAGGGCTGCTGCTCGGCCCCGGCGGCGGGCTCGATCACCGGCACGATGTCATGGTGCGCGTCGTACATGGACGGGCGCACCAGATCATTCATCGCCCCGTCGAGGATCAGGAAATCCCGGCCCTCGCCGGATTTCACATAGATCACCTTGCTGACCATGATGCCGGCATTGCCGGAAATCAGGCGGCCCGGCTCGATCTCGACCTCGCAGCCCAGATCGCCCACCGTGCGCTTGATCAGATCGCCATAATCGCGCGGCAGCGGCGGTGCCTCGTTTGACCGCGTGTAGGGGATGCCCAGACCGCCGCCCAGATCCAGACGGCGGATGTCATGGCCGTCGGCGCGCAGGGCGCGGGTCAGTTCGGCCACCTTGGTATAGGCCAGCTCGAACGGCTCAAGCTCCACCAGTTGCGAGCCGATGTGGACGTCAATGCCCACAACCTCGATCCCCGGCAGGGCGGCGGCCTCGGCATAAACCTCGCGGGCGCGGGAAATCGGGATGCCGAACTTGTTCTCGGACTTTCCGGTCGCGATCTTGGCATGGGTGCGGGCATCCACGTCCGGGTTCACCCGGATGGCGATCGGGGCGCGCAGACCCATCGAGGCCGCGACCTCGGACAGCGCCCGCATCTCGGGTTCGGATTCGACGTTGAACTGGCGGATGCCGCCTTCCAGCGCCGCGCGCATTTCGTCACGGGTCTTGCCAACGCCGGAAAACACGATGCGGTCACCGGGCACCCCGGCGGCCTTGGCGCGGGCATATTCGCCGCCCGAGACCACGTCCATCCCGGCGCCTTCGGCGGCCAGCAGCTTCAGCACCGCCACGTTGGAATTGGATTTCATCGCGAAGCAGACCAGATGCTCCAGCCCGTCCAGGGCCTCGTCGAACAGGCGGAAATGCCGGGTCAGCGTGGCGGCGGAATAGCAGTAGAACGGCGTGCCGACCTGCGCGGCAATCTCGGCCACGGGTACATCCTCGGCGTGCAGTACGCCCTCGCGATAGAGAAAATGATCCATGACCCTGGCCCCCGGCAATTCACACCCGCGCCTCTTAGCAGACAGTTGCCGGTAATCAACAGAACAGATCGGGACGGGACCGCTGCCCTTAACGGCCCCCGCCGCCGCCACTTGCCCGCACAAGATGGCGATGGAAACGCGGCTCTAACGTCCGCCCAGCCGCAGGAAGGCAAACAGCGGCAGGCCGCAGCTGACACCGATGCAGAAAGTCGCCGCGATGGCCAGAAGGCAGGACCACCGCCGCGTTTGCAGGGTGTCGCGAACAACCCAGACCGTCAGGGCGATGGCCGCAATGGTCAGATCCCAGGTCAGGCCGGTGGTGCTGTCGTTCACGTACCAGGCGTCGATCAACCCGCCCAGTCCGCCGCCTTCGACCCGCATGAAGCGGAGGAAGTAATACATCGGATGGATGGCGCCCCAGATCGCAAGGATCAGGAACAGGCCACGCCAGGACAGCAGGTTGCGCATCGGGACCTCGCTTGCAGGGTTTACCGACACATAGGGCAGCCCCGGCGGAAGTCGCGCTGGATCAGCGCTTGACCACGCCCACACGGGCATCGCCGGTGACCTTGACGCCGGTGGCGGGTTTTTCCTTGGGCGGCGGGGCGACCGGCGGGCCTTCCAGACCGCAACCGGTCAGCAGAAAGGCCAGCCCGAAGGCCGCGGCGAGGCGGATCATCAGATGCCCAGCCTCAGGCCGCCAGTTCCCAGACCGATGCGCACCGGGCTGTTGCCGACCCGGACCGAAGCGCCGGCCCCATGGGTGCCCACGGTCACATCAACCTTGTCGGTTTGCACCACGTCGACGGCGGCATAGGTGCCCGAGGTGCTGACCCCGGCACTGACCCGTCCCGACTGCACGCCGGCATGGGCCCCTGCCCCGCCGGGCCCCACCGAGGCGCCAAGGTCGGGCTGCGGGGGGCCACAGGCACTCAGTCCGGCGGCCAGAATCAGAGCGGCGAAGAGTCGGTACAGGCGGGCGAGGGTCATGTGAGAGTCTCTCTCCAACGGGCAATCTGGGTCCGCACCTGGCTGGGCGCGGTGCCGCCAAAGCTGGTGCGGCTTGCCACCGAATTATGCACACCCAGCACGTCAAAGATATCCCCCCGGATGCCGTCGTGTACCGATTGCAAGTCCTCAAGGGTGAGATCGGGCAGATCGACGCCGCGACCCTCAGCCATCGCCACAAGCGCGCCGGTGACGTGATGGGCGTCGCGGAACGGCAGGTTCAGCTCTCGCACCAGCCAGTCTGCCAGATCGGTTGCGGTGGAGAATCCCGAGGACGCCGCAGCCTCCAGCGCATCCTTGTTGCCGGTCATATCCGTGGCCATCCCGGTCATCGCCGCCAGCGCCAGCATCAGCGTGTCGGCGGCATCGAAGACCTGTTCCTTGTCTTCCTGCATGTCCTTGGAATAGGCCAGCGGCAGCCCCTTCATCACCGTCAGCAACGCCACATTGGCCCCGACGATGCGACCGATCTTGGCGCGAATCAGTTCCGCCGCGTCCGGGTTCTTCTTCTGCGGCATGATCGACGAACCGGTCGAGAACCGGTCCGAGAGCGTCACGAACCGGAACTGCGCCGAGGACCAGATCACCAGCTCTTCCGACAGGCGCGACAGATGCATCGCACAGATCGAACTGGCGGCCAGGAATTCCAGCGCGAAGTCGCGGTCGCTGACCGCATCCAGAGAATTGGCCATGGGCCGGTCAAAGCCCAATGCCGCAGCCGTGGCATGGCGATCGATGGGGAAAGACGTGCCGGCCAATGCTGCCGCCCCCAGCGGGCTTTCGTTCATCCGCGCGCGGGCATCGGCAAAGCGCGACTTGTCGCGACCGAACATTTCGACATAGGCCATCATGTGATGGCCCCAGGTCACCGGCTGGGCGGTTTGCAGATGGGTAAAGCCCGGCATCACCCAGTCGGCCCCGGCCTCGGCCTGCGACAGCAACGCCTTTTGCAGCGCCTCCAGTCCCTGCACGGCGGCATCGCATTGGTCGCGCACCCACAGGCGGAAATCGGTCGCCACCTGATCGTTGCGCGACCGGGCGGTGTGCAGACGGCCCGCCGCCGCGCCGATCAATTCGCGCAGCCGCGCCTCGACGTTCATATGGATGTCTTCCAGCGCCGCCGAGAAGGCAAATTCGCCGCCGTCGATCTCGGCCTTGACGCGGGTCAGACCGTCGGTGATCGCGGCCAGATCCTCGCCAGTGATGATGCCCTGCGCGGCCAGCATCGCCGCATGGGCCTTGGACCCGGTGATATCCTGATCGCTGAGACGCTGGTCATAGCTGATCGAGGCGTTGATCGCCTCCATGATCGCGTCGGGCCCGGCGCTGAACCGCCCGCCCCACATCTGATTGCTCGACCGCTCGCCCATGGTGACCCTCGCTGTGAAATCCTGCGCGACTCTATAGGCAAGCCGCCGGGGCGGCGCAAATCGCTTCACAACCCCGCGTGCTGGGGCTTGCCGCGCTTGACCTTGTGGGGCGAGACGGCACATCTGGACGAAATACAGGAGACTGCGATGAAATCCGTGATCCTGGCCACGCTGCTGGCCCTGACCCCCGTTCTGGCGCAGGCCGAAACCGATCTGGACAGCCTGAATGCCCTGCGCGACGGCGACATGAAGAAGCTGGTGTTCCACGAGACGCCCAAGCCCGTGTCGGAACAGGCCTTTTGGGACGTGGATGGAAGCACGTTGACACTGGCCGATTTCGAGGGCGAGATCGTACTGCTGAACTTCTGGGCCACATGGTGCGCGCCCTGCCGCAAGGAGATGCCGGGGCTGAACCGCATTCAGGCCGAGATGGGGGACGATGGCTTTCGCGTGGTAACCCTGGCCACGGGCCGCAACAACCCCGCCGGGATCGACCGCTTCTTCTCTGAATACGGGATCACCCACCTGCCCCGCTATACCGACCCCAAGCAGGCGGTGGCGCGGGAAATGAGCATTCTGGGCCTGCCGATCACCGTGATCCTGAACCGCGACGGGCAAGAGATCGCCCGCCTGCGCGGCGACGCGGAATGGGACAGCGACAGCGCCCGCGCCATCCTCACCGCCCTGAAAGAGGCCGGCGCAGGCTGACACCGCAAGCGACCTGAGCGCCAACACCCCGTCTTTCACCGAGTTCCCCCGGAACGGCCCCGCGAAGGCCGAATCGGGTAAGGCCACGACAGCCGGTGAAGGCGACATCCGGCCCGCCCGGAACACAGGCGGCGGGGTCTGCCAAAGGAAGCTGGCCGCCCGATTTGGCGTACCTGCATGGTTCCAGCCGTGGCAGGTTGTGGCCTCGCCTGCGACAATAGCCCCAACGCCTGCCCTGTGGACTCAGCGCCATCCCCGACAACGCCATCCTGCGCAAGGATGGCGCGGCCCTGACTGACGAAGTTGCTTCGGTGCATGAAAACAACGCGTTGCGGATCCACACCAAGGGTCAGATGTCGGAGGCGGACATCGTGGCAGGTTGTTTCGGCCCTCTCGCAATTTTTCCGATTATTTTTGTCGGAAAGGGTTTTCCCGACAAAAACCATCGGCTAACGTCCGCGCAATGCCCGCCCCTTTCCGGCGGGCCTTGATTTAAGGAGATACCATGCCCCGTCCCACCCTGCGCCTTGCCGCTTTGCTGCTGTCCGCAGCCCCGCTGGCCACGGCGGCCCATGCCGCCGATCCCGCCGCCGTTGTCGCCAATTACGCCGACATCGCCCATGCCGGTTTCGAGGACAGCCTGATCCGGGCGCGCGAATTGAACGCCGCCGTCGATGCCCTGATCGCCGCGCCGTCCGACGCAACACTGGACGCCGCCAGGGCCGCCTGGATCGCCGCCCGCGTGCCCTATCAGCAGACCGAGGTTTTCCGCTTCGGAAACCCGGTGGTCGATGACTGGGAAGGCAAGGTGAACGCCTGGCCGCTGGACGAAGGGCTGATCGACTACATCGACCCGATGCTGGGCGCCAATGACGAGAACCCTTATTCGGTGGTCAACGTGATCGCCAACCCGACCTTCGAGATTTCCGGCACCACGGTCGACGCCACCGAGATCACCCCGGCGCTGCTGGAAAGCCTGCACGAGATCGACGGCATCGAGGCCAATGTCGCCACCGGCTACCACGCCATCGAATTCCTGCTCTGGGGGCAGGACCTGAACGGCACCGGACCCGGCGCAGGCGCGCGTCCGGCCAGCGATTTCGATCCGGCCAACTGTACGGGTGGCAACTGTGACCGCCGGGTTGCCTATCTGAAGGCCGCCACCGACCTGCTGATTTCGGATCTTGAAGACATCGTCGCCGCCTGGGGCGAAGGTGGCCAGGGCCGCGCCGATGTGACCGCCGACCCGCAACAGGGTATGGTCATGGCCTTCACCGGCATGGGCTCGTTGTCCTACGGCGAACTGGCGGGCGAGCGCATGAAGCTTGGCGTGCTGCTGCACGATCCGGAAGAAGAGCAGGACTGCTTCTCGGACAACACCCACGCCAGCCATTTCTTTGACGGCGTGGGCATCCGCAACGTCTATACCGGCAGCTACACCCGCATCGACGGCAGCATTGTCGAAGGCCCCTCGCTGCAAGATGTGGTGGCCAGCGCCGATGCCGATCTGGCAACCAACCTGCTGAGCGATCTGGATGCCAGTGTCGCGGCTCTGGGCGGGCTGGTGGCTTCGGCCGAGGCCGGCACAGCCTATGACCAGCTGCTGGGCATGGGCAACCCCGAGGGCAACGCGCTGGTTCAGACCGCCATCGACGCGCTGGTCGCCCAGACCCGCAACATCGAACGGGCCGTGGATGTGATCGGGCTGGACGGTGTCGGCATCGAAGGCTCCGACAGCCTGGATGCGCCCAACGCCGTGTTCCAATAACCAAGGCTAGACCCACTGCGACGGGCGGCGGTCCTGCCGCCCGTCCGCTTTTCCGGGCGTCCTGCCCGACCTGATGCCCCCAAACTGCGACCCCCGCCATGATCCGAACCGCCCTTCTTGCACTGGCCGTGACAGCCGCCACACAGCTGGCCGCGCAGACCCCGCCTGCCGGGCCGTGGGGTGAGCCGCATCTGTCGCCCGCACCGCGCAGCCCGGTCGAGGCGGCCCGTATCGCCCGCGTCACCGCCCCCACGCAATCCTTCGACGCCGCCGAGACGTATGAGACCCATCCCGCCGGGGCCGCCACCAAATTCGCCGCGCCCTCGCGCAATGCGTTTTCCTTCCCCTCGGCCAACATGGCCTTTGCCCGCGAGATGGATTTCAGGCTGGGCAACGGGCTGTTCAAGAAGCTTTGGGTCACGGCGCCGGCCTCGACCAAATCCTCTGACGGGCTGGGTCCATTGTACAATGCGCGGGCCTGCCAGCGCTGTCATATCAAGGACGGGCGCGGTCATCCGCCGGCCGGGCCAGAGGACAGCGGCGTGTCGATGCTGCTGCGCCTGTCGATCCCCGATGCGGCCTCGGACCTGCCGGGCGAAACACTGGCCTATGTGTCGAACGCGCCCGAACCCACTTATGGGCTGCAACTGCAGGACAAATCCATTGCCGGGCTGGCCGCCGAGGGCCGCATCGCGATCCGCTACGCCGATGTACCGGTGACGCTGGGCGATGGCACCACGGTCACCCTGCACCAGCCGCGGTACGCCGTGGCCCACCCCGCCCATGGCCCGTTGCATCCCGACACCCAGATCAGCCCGCGCATCGCGCCGCAAATGATCGGGCTGGGGCTGATCGAAGCGATCCCCGAGGCCGACATTCTGGCCCATGCCGACCCGCAGGATCGCGACGGAGACGGCATCTCGGGCCGTCCCAACGCGGTCTGGTCGAAGGCGCACGGGCAATGGATGCTGGGCCGGTTCGGGCTCAAGGCAGGCTCCCCCAGCCTGCGCGAGCAATCGGCGGATGCGTTTTCCGGCGATATCGGGCTGTCCACTTCGCTGCACCCGGCGGCCTGGGGCGATTGCACCGAGGCCCAGCCGCTGTGCCGCGCCGCACCCGATGGCACCCAAGGCGCGCCGGATGGGCTGGAAGTCTCGGACCAGGTGCTGGACCTTGTCACCTTCTACAGCCGCAACCTGGCCGTGCCCGCCCGCCGCGATCCCGAGAACGCGCAGGTTCTGCGCGGCAAGGCGCTGTTCTACCAGGCCGGCTGTGCCGCCTGCCACACCCCGAAATTCGTCACCCACCGCCTGCCCGACCGCCCCGAACAAAGCTTCCAGCTGATCTGGCCCTATTCCGACTTCCTGCTGCATGACATGGGCGAGGGTCTGGCCGACAACCGCCCTGAATGGCAGGCCACGGGCCGCGAATGGCGCACCCCGCCGCTGTGGGGGATCGGGCTGACCGCAACGGTTTCAGGCCATACCCGGTTTCTGCACGATGGCCGCGCAGGCTCGCTCCTTGAGGCGATTCTGTGGCATGGCGGCGAGGCCGAAGCCGCCCGCGAGAGCGTCCGCATGATGCCCGCCGAAGACCGTGACGCCCTGATCCTGTTTCTGGAGTCCCTGTGATGATCCGCCTGACCGCCCTGTTGTTCACCGCCGCCCTGCTGGCGTCCCCGCTGGCTGCGGAGAGCGCGGCTCCCGGACCCCTGCCCGACGGCAGCCACAACACCGAGCCTGGCCTGCCCTCTGGCGCGCCGGAACGGGGCGAGATCGACCACGAGGCGCTGCGTCGCCGGTCGCTGGACGTGCTGGAACGGCAATTCGGCGCCTTCGACAGTGCCGCCGCCGGGCTGGCCGAAGTGGCCGCCGCCCATTGCACCGGCGAGGTCAGCGAAGACGCCCTGAAGGCGCAATTCGCGGCCACTTGGCTGGCCTGGGCACCGCTGGACAGCTACCAGTTCGGCCCGATTCAGACTACCGGCGCCGCGCTGACCGTGAACTTCTGGCCCGACAAGAAGAACTTCGTGGGCCGGGGCCTGCGCGCACTGCTGGAACTGCCGCCGGAACAGCAGTCCGACCCATCGGTTGTGGCCGGGGCCTCGGCCGCCGCGCAGGGGCTGCCGGCGCTGGAAATGCTGCTCTACACCGATCTGCCGCTCTGCCCGGCGGTGGTCGGGATATCGGGCTACATGGCGGGGCTGTCCCACGAGGTGTACCAGCAGTGGTTCGGCGCCGACGGCTGGGCCGATCTGGCGCGCACGGCAGGGCCGGACAACCCGATTTACCGAACGGCCGAGGAATTCACCAAGACGCTCTACACCGCCGTGGACTTCGGACTTGTCCGCGTCGCGGAGGCGCGGCTGGGCCGCCCGCTGGGCACCTATGAGCACAGCTTTCCCACGCGGGCCGAGGCCTGGCGCTCGGGCCTGACCGACCAGATCATCCACGCCCAGTTGCGCGGGCTGGAAGACCTGATCGAGTTCGGCTTTGCCGGGGATGTCCGCGACCCCGACCGGGCGTGGATCCTTCAGATCTTCGGTCAGGCGCATGACCGGCTGGATGCCATCGGCACCACCATAAGCGAGGCCGTGGAGGACCCGGCCACACGCTTCCGTGTGGAATCCCTGCAGGACAAGATCGCCTACCTGCGCAGCGAGTTCGCCCGGACCGTCGGCCCGGAGCTGGGCGTGGACACCGGCTTTTCCGCTGCGGACGGGGATTGACCCCATGCGCCGCCGCAGCTTTCTGGCCCTGTCTGCCGCCGCCCTTGCCACCCCGGCGTGGAGCGCGACCACCGCCCGCTTTGTCACGGCGGCGTCGCGTCCCGACAAGTCCACCTGGCTGGTCGGCCTGTCGGACAGCGCCGAGGTCCTGTTCCAGATCCCGATCCCGTCGCGGGGCCATGCCGCCGCGACCCACCCGCTGCAGGCGCAAGCGGTGGCCTTCGCCCGCCGCCCCGGACGCTTCGCAGTGATTCTCGACTGCCTGTCGGGACGCGAAACCGCGCGTCTGTCAGCCCCCGAAGGCCGGCATTTCTATGGCCACGGGGCTTTTACCGCTGACGGGCGCTATCTGCTGACCACTGAAAACGACTACGACGGGCCGGACGGGCGCATCGGCATCTGGGATGCGACCGCCGGCTACAGGCGTGTCGACGAGGTTCCCTCGGGGGGGATCGGTCCGCACGAAATCCGGCGCCTGCCCGATGGCGGTTTTGCCGTGGCCAACGGCGGTATCCAGACCCACCCGGATTTCCAGCGCGCCAAGCTGAACCTGCCGACCATGCAGCCCAATCTGACCTACCTTGACCCGCTGGGGGGGATCGTCGAACAGGTCGCCCCGCCAGCCGAGCTGCACCAGAATTCCATCCGTCACATCGACGTGGATCGCGCGGGCCGCGTGGTGATGGCCCTGCAATGGCAGGGCGATCCGCGCCAGCCGGTGCCGCTGGCAGCCTCGCACCGTCGGGGCGAATCGTTGCGCTTTCACCCCCATCCCGACACCGCGAAACTGCGCCAGTATGGCGGCTCGGTCGCGGTTGCGGGCGATGGGTCGGAATTTGCCGTGACCGGGCCAAAGGGCGATCACATCGTGTATTTCCGGGGGGCCGATGCGGCCCCTTCAGGCGGCGACACCCTGCCCCAAGCCAGCGGCGTGGCACAGATGGGGGACGGGCTGGCCATCACCCGCACCGGTGGCCTGACCCTGCGCCGGAACGGCCGGATGTTCGATCTCGCGGGCGCGGAAAACTGGACCTGGGACAACCATCTCGTGCCGATCTGACAGATTTCGTGATCTGCCCCACACGTCAGTTTCGTTGCGTCTTTACCAAAAATTTGGCAGGCTTCGCGCATTAATCACCGCAGAGTGACATCAGAGGCAGATCATGGCACCCCATCGCACCATCCCGCTCTTCGCAATTGCGACCGCGCTTACGGTTCTGACCGCCCCGCTGGCAGAAGCCGGGCGCATCGAACAGGCCTGCAAACAATCCGACCGCGCCTCGGGCCGCGGCTCGGTCTGCACCTGCATTCAGCAGGTCGCCGACCAGATGCTCAGCCGGCGCGACCAGAAGCTGGCGGCAAGCTTTTTCCAGGACCCGCACAAGGCGCAGGAAATCCGCCAGTCGGACAATCGCCGGGACGAAAAGTTCTGGAAACGCTACAAGCAGTTCGGCTCGACCGCCGCACGCTCCTGCAGCTAGAACAACGCCACGGCCCTACAGGTCGTGCGTCGCGATGAAGCCCCGGCTGGCCACTTCGATCAGGTCCAGGGCTTCGTCGAAATCCCGCGTGTAGTAGGGGTCGGGCACCTCGCGCACCGGCTGATCGGGCGCATAGTCCAGAAACAGGCGAACCGGCGTCGTCGCGCCGGATGGACGCTGCGCCTCCACATCCGCCAGATTGCTGTGATCCATCACCAGGATCTCGTCGAATGCCGTGAAATCGTGGTGGGAAAACTGCCGTGCGCGCAGGGACGACAGGTCATAGCCGCGGGTCTTTGCGGCCCGGATCGCCGGGCCATAGGGCGGCTTGCCCACATGCCAATTGCCGGTGCCGGCGCTGTCGATCTCCAGATCCGGGGCCAGCGCCCGCAACACCCCCTCGGCCGAGGGAGAACGGCAGATGTTGCCAAGACAGACGAACAGGACGCGGCGCACGGGTGATCGGGTCATGGGTCTGTGCTATTGCATCGGACAGCGATTTCAAAGACCTCGGAGGCGGCGATGCCCGCGATTGTTGTGTTGAGTGGCGCCGGACTGTCGGCGGAAAGCGGGTTGGGCACGTTTCGGGACACCTCGGGGCTGTGGACCCAATACGACCTGAACGACGTAGCCACCCCCGAGGGCTTTGCCCGCAATCCGCAGCTTGTCCATGATTTCTACAACGCCCGCCGCGCCAATGCGCTGGCCTCGCAGCCCAATGCCGCGCATCGGGCTTTGGCACGGCTGGAAGCGGCCCTTGGGCCAGAGCTTTATTGTGTCACCCAGAACATCGATCCGCTGCTGGAACAGGCCGGGATGCGCCGGGTGGTGCACATGCACGGGCAGTTGATGCGGATGCAATGCGCCGGGTGCGGCCACTGCTGGCCTGCGCCTGCGTCCACACGGGCCGACGATCCCTGCCCGGCCTGCACCCGGCCCCATACCCGCCCCGACGTGGTCTGGTTCGGCGAGATCCCCTATCACATGGAAGAGATTGCCGACGCCTTGGAAAGCTGCGCCGTCTTCGTGTCGATCGGCACGTCGGGCAGCGTCTATCCGGCCGCGGGCTTCGTGCAGATCGCCCGCGAGGCCGGGGCGCATACGGTCGAGCTGAACCTCGAAGCCTCCGAGACCGCCTCGCAATTCGACGAGTTGCGGCAGGGACCGGCCAGCGAGGTGGTGACACAATGGGTCGAGGAAATCCTGGCCGCCCACAGCGGCACGCAGCCGGTCTAGGCCCGCACCGGTCTGCGCCCCACGGCACCGTCAAACCGCAGATGTGACTCGCAACCGATCTGTCCCTAGACTGGCCGGCACATCATCCTGTGCATTTCTGGAGGAGACATCATGCGAATCATTTCCCTTGCCGCTGGGCTGAGCCTTCTGGCCGCCCCACTGTTTGCCTGGACCCTGGACACCACCGCCTCGTCGATCAGCTATGTGTCCACCAAGAACGGCAGCACGTCAGAGGCCAACCTGCTGTCCGACCTCTCGGGAACGGTGGCCGAAGATGGCACCGAAATCGTCGAGATCTCGCTGGAATCCGTGGAAACCTTCATCGACATCCGCAACGAACGCATGCGCGAGTTCGTCTTCAAGGTCGTGGATTTCCCGATTGCCACCGTTTCGGCCGCCCTGGATCCGGCCGCGATGGCGGGCATGGAGCCGGGCAGTACCACCGAGGCCAGTTTCGAGGTGACCGTGGCCACCAATGGCACCGAGGCCAGCTATGAGGCGACGGCCTATGTCACGCAGGTTGGCGAAGATCGGGTGCTGGTCGCGTCGAAAGCGCCGATCATCGTGCATGCCGAAGACCTTGGCTATGACGAGGGCGTCTCGAAGCTGCAGGAGATTGCCGGGCTCGATTCGATCGAACCGACGGTCCCGGTGGCCTTCCACCTGGTATTCGACCGCTAGGGTCGTGGGGGGGGGGGGGGGGGGCCCCCCCCCCCCCCCCCCGGGGGGGGGGGGGGGGGGGGGGACAGGGGGGGCCCGGGGGGGCTGCCCGGTGGTTCGGGCGGGCGGGGGGGGGGGGGGGCCCGCGCGCCCCCCGCCGCAGGGATCAGTTGCCGTGGCCCTGCTGGTGCATTCCGTGGTCGCCGTCGGCCGGCTTGCGGTCCAGATCGACCACCACGTCCACGGTCATCTCGCCGGCCTTTTCGAAGGTCAGGGTCAACGGGAAGGTCGCCCCCGGCTCCATCGGCTGGGTCAGACCCATGAACATGACGTGGTCGCCACCGCGCATCAGCATGTGCTTGCCCCCGGCGGGCACCGGGAAGCCTTCTTCCACATGGATCATCTGCATGACGCCGTTGTCGGCTTCCTTGTGGGTGTGCAACTCGACCCGATGCGCCACCGGTGCGGCGGCGGCGACCAGGCGGTCATCCTCGGCACCGGTGTTCTCGATCACAAGGAAGGCGGCGCCGGATTTGGCGGCCTTGCCGGCGCTGCGGGCATAGGCATCGGTGACGATGATGTCTGCTGCGGCGGCAGAGGCAAAGGCAAGGCCAGCGGTCATCCCCGCGGCCAGAAGGGAAAATCTGGAGGTCATTTCGGTATCCTCGAATCACGGTATTGGGCTTGGGAAGGGGATCAGAGGATCCGCGGCGGTCCCCGCGCCCGGTGCGCGATCAAGGGGGCCGCTTCGGCCCGTGTCTGCGCCTGCGTGAATACCAGTCGCCGGGGCTGAACCTGCCGCGCGGTCACAACAAGGGGCGCGGCAAGCCCGGCCATGGCCGACATCACGCAATCGGGGCAGACGTGGGGGCGGCTGACCGGCTGTCCGTCGCGATCCACGGTCACCGCGACCGGGCCGGTGCCGGTGCACAGCACCACGGTACCGGCGACGCGGGCGGTGCCGCGCGACAGGCCCAACTGCAGGCTGGTCAAGGCAACCAGCACGATCAGGCACAGGCCGGCGACAAGGCGGATCAGGGACAGCATCGCCGCCAGCGTTAGCCCCGCCTTCGTGCCGCGCCAAGGGACGGCGTGCGGTCTGCGACAGCGTGCTGCATCAAACGCAAAAAGCCCCGCAGGAAGCGGGGCCTTGCATCAGAACATCCGGCGATCAGGCGCTGGCCTGGGCCTTTGCGATGTCCTTCTTGATCTTCAGCGCATCCGAGGACAGCTCGGCATCCTTGGCTTTCGCCAGGTAGGCGTCCAGACCCCCGCGGTGATCCACCGAACGCAGCGCGGCATTCGAGATCCGCAGCTTGAACGAGCGGCCAAGGGTGTCGGAAATCAGCGTCACGTCCTGCAGGTTGGGCAGGAACCGGCGCTTGGTCTTGTTGTTGGCGTGGCTGACATTGTTGCCAGACATCGGGCCTTTTCCAGTCAGTTCGCAGCGGCGCGACATGGCGGTTTCCTTTGTGTTCTCTATACGGCGGGGTTCGGGCGGTCCCGAACGCGGCAAGGGTAAAACAAAGGGGCGCCGACCAGCAGCGCCCAAATGCGTTGGGAGGCTTTAGGCCCTGCGCGCTGGGGCGTCAAGCGCTTTGTACCGGTGGCGGGCGCCGCCGGGTTTCGCGCCACAGGGAATACAGACCCGCGCCCAGGATCAACGCGCTGCCCAGGTAGACCGGCAGTCCCGGCGATTCGCCGAAGATCGCCATGCCCAGAAGCACGCCGAACAGCAGCCGGGTATAGCGAAACGGTGTCACAACAGAGACTTCGCCGGTCCGCATGGCCTGTGTCAGGGCCGAATATCCGGCCACGCCGACCACGGTGGCAATGGCGATGAACCCCAGCGCCGGGGCCACAGCGCCGCTGCCCGCGCCCAGCCGTCCACCGATGCCCGTGGCCAGCAACAGCGCCCCGGTGGGCACCAGCACCGCGAATCCGCACAGGCCCAACTGCCAGTTCGACAGGCTGCGGGGCGAGGCCCGCGTGGCCAGATCACGGCCCGCGAATCCGGCCATGCCGAGCAGCGCGAAAATCGCCACCGGACCCAGCCCTTCGCCGCCGGGCCGCAGGATCAGCATCACCCCGCTCAGCCCCACGGCAATGGCCAGCCAGCGCCGCCAGCCCACCTTTTCGTGGAAGATCAGCGCCGCCCCGGCGACCACCACCAGCGGTGTCGCCTGCAGGATCGCCGACACCGTGGACAGCGGCATCAGCGCGATGGCCATGGTATAGCCCAACCGACCCAGCATCTCGGACGCCGCGCGCAGGATCATCGGGCGCGAGGCCATGTCGGGATGCCATAGCCCCTGCCGGGCGATCCGCGCCAACAGCGCGAACAGGAGCGTGCCGCCCGCCCCGAACAGCATCAGCACCAGCCCCACCGGGAAGCTGCGCGCGGCGGATTTCAGAAACACGTCTTCGATCGCGAATCCCGCCATGGCGGCGATCATCAACCCGGCCCCTTTCAGGTTGTCCGAGGCCGGGGACCGGCTCATCGCCCGAGCCAGCGCAGCATCTCTTCGGCGGCTGGCCCCGGCATCTTGTCACCTGCCGCCACCGCCTTGCCCAGGTCCGCCATGCGCGCGCGCGCCTCGGCCGAACCGGTGAGTCGCGCCAGCAGCCCCTGCCGCACTTCTTCCTCGAACCAGTGGCGCGCCTGGGTGGCGCGGCGGGCGTCCCAATGGCCATGTTGGCGGCGCCATGCGGTCAGGATTTCCATCTCGGCCCAGGTATCCGCCAGCCCGGTTTCCTCGGTGGCCGAGACCATGACCGCCTTGGGAAAGCCCTGCGGGTCCTGCGGCCGCTTGCGCAGCAGCCGCAAGGCCCCGGCGTAGTCGGCACAGGTGCGGGTCGCCACCGGTTTCAGGTCGCCATCGGCCTTGTTGACCACGATCAGGTCGGCGATCTCCATGATGCCGCGCTTGACGCCCTGCAACTCGTCGCCGCCAGCCGGGGCCATCAGCAGCACGAACAGGTCGGACATCTCGGCGACCATGGTTTCGGACTGGCCGACGCCCACGGTTTCGATCAGCACCACGTCGAACCCGGCCGCTTCGCACAGCGTCACCGCCTCCCGCGTGCGGCGGGCGACGCCGCCCAGTTGGGTCTGGCTGGGCGAGGGGCGGATGAAGGCCATCGGATCGCGGCTCAGCCGTTCCATCCGCGTCTTGTCGCCCAGGATCGAGCCGCCTGAGCGGGCGGAAGACGGATCCACCGCCAGCACCGCAACGCGCTTGCCCTGTGCCGTCAGCATCTTGCCGAAGGCCTCGATGAAGGTGGATTTGCCGACGCCCGGCGTGCCCGACAGCCCGATCCGCAAGGCTTGCCGACCGGCACCGCGCACCGCGTCCAGCAGGGCGTTGGCCTGCGCCCGGTGATCGTCGCGGCCGCTTTCCACAAGGGTGATGGCCCGTGCCAGCGCGCGCCGCTCCCCGCGCAGGATGGCTGGCGCAAGCGTGTCTTGGGGGGCGGTCGTCATCGCCTGGGACATGGCGGCGGATCCTCCTGAACTGTCTTTGCGTTGTCTTGCCTTGGGGGCGAAGGTATGTCCAGACCAGCGGCTCTGGCGACAGGATGTGACAAATGCGCGGAATTCTTCTTGGCGGTCTGATGCTGGCAGGGCTGGCCGGCCCGGTACAGGCCGAAACGGCCACCTACAATGTCAGCTTCGCGGGCATTCGCGCCGGGATCCTGGCCTTTGACGGGTCCGAAAAGGGCGGGCGCTATGCAGTCAACGGCGCAGCCCGGCCCAGCGGGATGCTGAAGGCGCTGTTCGATGCTTCCGTCGACACCCATGCCGCGGGGCGGGTGCAGGGCAACAGCTATCGTCCGGCAAACGCCCGCGAAATCACCCGAGATGACGGCGATACCGTGACCCGCACGGTCCGCTTCTCTGGCAGCGGCGTGCCCAGCTACACCCGCACCCCGCCGCGCAAGAAACCACCGGAACATGCCGCGCCGGCCGCGCAGCAGAAGGGCACCGTGGACACCACCACCGCCGCCTATGCCATCCTGCGCGACCGCCCCGCCCATCTGGCCTGCAAGCTGGACATCGAGATCTTCGACGGCGCCAAGCGGCATCGCATCCGGCTGCACGATGCCGCGCCCACCCGCAACGGGCTGACCTGTTCGGGCACCTACATCCGTGTGGCCGGGTTCAGCCCCGAGGACATGGCCGAACGCGTCAACTGGCCCCTGACCATGGACTATGAGCAGATGTCCAACGGCACCATGCGGGTGACCGGCCTGACCTTCCCCACCAGCTTCGGCAAAGCCCGCATCCGCCGCCGGTGACCCAGCCCCCGCCTGCCCTGCCCATCGACCCGCTGCTGCCCGAGATCTGCGCGGTGCTGGCCGCCCACGGCCGCGCCGTGCTGCAGGCACCGCCGGGGGCCGGCAAGACCACGCGGGTGCCACTGGCCCTGCTTCAGGCGGGCGTGGAGGGCCGCATCCTGATGCTGGAGCCGCGCCGCATCGCCGCCCGCGCCAGCGCCGAACGCATGGCCGCGACGCTGGGCGAACAGGTCGGCGACACCGTCGGCTACCGCATCCGGGGCGAGGCCAAGGTGTCGAAAGCCACCCGGATCGAGGTGGTGACCGAAGGCATCCTGACCCGCCGCCTGCAGAACGATCCCGAACTGTCGGGCGTCGGCGTGGTGATCTTCGACGAATTCCACGAACGCTCGCTTCAGGCCGATCTGGGGCTGGCCCTGACCTGTGAAGTGCGCGCGGCCCTGCGCGAGGATCTGCGCCTGCTGGTAATGTCGGCGACGCTGGACGCCGCGCCGGTCGCCGCCCTGCTGGACGACGCCCCGGTGCTGACCGCCGAGGGCCGTGCTTTTCCGGTGGAAACCCGCTGGCGCGACACCCCGCTGCCGCCCAAAGCCCGGCTGGAACAAGCCGTGGCCGAAACCGTGCTGCAGGCGCTGGCCGAAACCGACGGAGGCGTGCTGGTCTTCCTGCCCGGCGAGGGCGAGATTCGCCGCACCCAATCGGCGCTGGAAGGGCGCTTGCCGCCCGGTTGCCACCTGCGCCCGCTCTATGGCGCGCTGCCGCACAAGGATCAGCAGGCGGCCATTGCGCCCGCCGCCTCGGGCCGCAAGATCGTGCTGGCCACCGCCATCGCCGAAACCTCGCTGACCATTCAGGATGTGCGGGTGGTGGTGGATGCGGGGCTGTCGCGGCGGGCGCGTTTCGATCCGGCCTCGGGCATGTCGCGGCTGGTGACCGAGAAGGTCACCCGCGCCGAGGCCGAACAGCGCCGGGGCCGCGCCGGTCGGGTGGCCGAAGGGACCTGCTACCGGCTCTGGACGCGCGGCGCCGAGGGCGCGCTGGCCGCCTATCCGCCGGCCGAGATCGAGGCCGCCGATCTGACCGGTCTGGCGCTGGAACTGGCGCAATGGGGGGCCGCCCCCGGCGATCTGGCCTTCCTGACCCCGCCGCCAGAGGCCGCGCTGGCCGAGGCGCAGGCGCTGCTGCGCGATCTGGGCGCGCTGGACGGGCGTGGCGGGATCACCGCGCACGGGCGCATCCTTGCCGGTCTGCCCCTGCACCCCCGTCTGGGCCATATGCTGACCCTTGCCGGTCCGCAGGCCGCGCCGCTGGCCGCCCTTCTGGAAGACCGCGACCCGCTGCGCGGGGCGGGCGCAGATCTGGATCTGCGCCTGCGCGCCCTGGCTGGCGACCGGCCCGCCGTCCCCGCGCATCCGGGCGCGCTGTCGCGCCTGCGGACCGAGGCGAAACAGCTGGCCCGTCTGGCCGGACCGAAGGCCGCCCCCCTGTCGGCCGGAGAGATGGCCGCGCTGGCCTATCCCGACCGCATCGGCCTGCGCCGCCCCGGCGACGCGCCGCGCTATGTGCTGTCGGGTGGCAAGGGCGCGATGCTGGCCGACAGCGATCCGCTGGCCGGTCAACGCCTGATCGTGGCCACCGACCTGGACGGCAACCCGCGCGAGGCGAAAATCCGGCAGGCCGCGACCTTGTCTGAAAGCGCCCTGCGCGCGCTCTATGGCGACCGGATCGAGACCGCCCATGTCTGCGCCTGGTCCCGCCGCGACCGCCGCGTGCTGGCCCGTGTGCAGGACCGGCTTGGTGCGCTGGTTCTTGGCGATCAGGTCTGGCGCGACGCCCCGCCCGAGGCCATCGCCGAAGCGGCGCTTGAGGGGCTGCGCGACCTCGGCCTGCGGGTGTTGAAAACCGCCCCGAAATTCGACCTGCTGCGCGCCCGCCTTGCCATCGCCCGCAGCGCGCGTCCCGATCTGCCCGACCCTGCCGAAGCGGCGCTGCTGGACAGCGCGGACACCTGGCTTCTGCCCTTCCTGAACGGGGTGCGCAGCGAAGGCGACCTGAAGGGTTTCGACCCGGCGCCTGCGCTGCTGGCCGCGCTGAGCCACGATCAGGCGCAGGCGCTGAACCGCATCGCGCCCCCGGCTTATACCACGCCGCTGGGCCGCAAGATCGCCATCGACTATTCCGGCGACGCCCCCGAGATCGCCCTGCGCCTGCAGGAGCTGTTCGGCGAAACCCGCCATCCACAGGTGGGCGGCCAGCCGCTGCGTGTGACCCTATTGTCCCCCGCGGGCCGTCCGGTCCAGACGACGATGGATCTGCCGGGCTTCTGGGCCGGCTCCTATGCCGATGTGCGCAAGGACATGCGCGCACGCTATCCCCGCCATCCCTGGCCCGAGGATCCGACGCATGCCGATCCGACCCTGCGCGCCAAACCCCGCAAATAGCACCCGCGTCGATTTCGGCGCGGCCTTGCCAACGGGCTGATCCTGCGGACGCGCTTCAGCACCGCCCCCCCTGGTTGACCCTGACCTAACATGCGGCCGGCGGCGGCGTCGTGATGGCCGCGCGAGCGCGCCAAGCCACCCAGCATCGCCTGCACAGGCATTTGTCGTTTCATGCGTCATCCTCCCCAGGCAATTTGCCCACAACTGCGGGTCAATTTTTCTGGGTTTTGCGCGCCCGCCCTCGGGCTGCGGGAAACCGGCGTGCGTTCCGTGGCTTCCCTTCCGCGACAACCACTGCTAAGAGCCGCGCCATGGACACCAAAGCCGCACTCCGACGCCCACGCGCGCCCTTCTGACCCCGCCCCTTTCGCGGGGGCTGCTGCCTTTCGTCCTTTCACCAACCTGAAATCGTTGACTTGCTCCTGTGCCTGCGGCACCAACGGAGTTTCTTGCAAGGGTATCCCCTATGATCGCCTCTGTTCTTCCGACCTATAACCGTGCGCCCCTGACCTTCGTGTCGGGGCAAGGATGCTGGTTGACCGAGGCGGACGGGCGACGTTTTCTGGACCTTGGCGCGGGCATCGCCGTGAACGCGCTTGGCCATGCGCATCCCGATCTGGTCAAGGCGCTGAGCGATCAGGCCGCCCAGCTTTGGCATGTGTCGAACCTCTACAAGATCCCGCAACAGCAGGCGCTGGCCGATGCGCTGGTCGAGGCGACCTTCGCCGACACCGTGTTCTTCACCAATTCCGGCACCGAGACCTGCGAACTGGCCGTCAAGATGGCCCGGAAATACTGGTTCGAGAAGGGCGATGCCGAGCGGACCGAGATCATCGCCTTCGACGGCTCGTTCCACGGCCGGTCATCGGCGGGCATCGCCGCCGCCGGGTCCGGAAAGATGACACGCGGCTTCGGGCCGACCCTGCCGGGGTTCACCCATCTGCCGTTTGGCGATCACGACGCGTTGCGCGCCGCGATCAGCGACCGGACCGCCGCCGTGCTGATAGAGCCGGTGCAGGGCGAAGGCGGCATCCGCCCGTTGCCCGACGCCTGCCTGAAGGGGCTGCGCGACCTGTGCGACGAGACCGGCGCGCTGCTGATCCTTGACGAGGTGCAATGCGGCATGGGCCGGACCGGCAAGCTGTTCGCCCATGAATGGGCCGGGATCGCGCCGGACATCATGATGGTGGCCAAGGGCATCGGCGGCGGCTTCCCGCTGGGCGCGCTGCTGGCCACTGAATCTGCGGCCAGCGGCATGACCGCGGGCACCCATGGCTCGACCTATGGCGGCAACCCGCTGGGCTGCGCCGTGGGGCTGGAAGTCATGCGCCATGTGGCCGATCCGGTGTTCCTGGCCGAGGTGAACCGCAAGGCCGGCCTGCTGCGGCAGAAGCTGGAAGGGCTGGTCGCCGCGCATCCGACGGTCTTCGACCATGTGCGCGGCGCGGGCCTGATGCTGGGCATCGTCTGCAAGGCGCCGAACACCGATGTGGTGCAGGCCGGGTACGACCAGCAGGTGCTGACCGTGCCCGCCGCCGACAACGTGGTGCGCCTGTTGCCGCCCCTGACCATTACCGACGATGAAATTGACGCCGCAGTGGCCCGGCTGGACACCGCCGCCGCAAGCCTGGCCTGAGCCGACGAGAGCGAGACCCATGCCCCATTTCCTGGACATTCACACCACCGACCCGGCGCAATTGCGCGGGATCCTCGATCAGGCCGCGGCGATGAAGGCCGCCCGCGCCGGTCTGCCCAAGGGCACCCGCGACCCGGAAACGCCGTTCGAAGGCCAGATGGTGGCCTTGGTGTTCGAGAAACCCTCGACCCGTACCCGTGTCAGCTTTGATGTCGGCGTGCGGCAGTTGGGCGGCGAGACCCTGGTGCTGTCAGGCTCGGAAATGCAACTGGGCCACGGCGAGACCATTGCCGACACCGCCCGCGTGCTGTCGCGCTATGTGGACCTGATCATGCTGCGCACCTTCCAGGAATCGACGCTGCTGGAGCTGGCCGAACATGCCTCGGTGCCAGTCATCAACGGGCTGACCGACCGCACCCATCCCTGCCAGATCATGGCCGACATCCTGACCTTCGAGGAGCATCGCGGCCCGATCGCCGGCAAGCGCGTGGTCTGGGCCGGCGATGGCAACAACGTCTGCGCTTCGTTCCTGCACGCGGCGGCGCAGTTCGGCTTCGACATGACCTTCACCGGACCGGAGCCGCTGGACCCGGAAGCCGAATTCGTGGCCGGCGCGCGGGCAGCCGGCGCTGACATCCGCATCGAACGGGATCCGTTCAAGGCTGTGGCGGGCGCCGATCTGGTGGTCGCCGACACCTGGGTGTCGATGCACGATCCCGCCTCGACCCGCGAGCGTCGCCACAACCAGCTGCGCCCCTATCAGGTCAACGACGCACTGATGGCCGCTGCCGGGGAACAGGCATTGTTCATGCATTGCCTGCCGGCTCACCGCGAGGAAGAGGTCACCAGTTCGGTCATGGACGGCCCGCAATCGGTGATCTTCGACGAAGCCGAGAACCGGTTGCACGCCCAGAAGGCCGTCATGCGCTGGTGCCTGGGAATGTGACTTTCTTGCCTTCGGCGAGAGTATTTGGACCAAGAAGAATGCACGGTGAGAGCCGGCGCCGTTCAGAGCACCACAGGGGGCTGCCATGACCGTGATCACCGAGATCGAGGATCTCAAGCGTCTGTACCGGCGCCGGGTTCCGAAGATGTTCTACGACTATTGCGAGACTGGCAGCTGGTCGCAGCAGACTTTTCGCGAGAACACCACCGATTTCGACCAGATCCGGTTCCGGCAGCGTGTCGCCATCGACATGACCAACCGCTCTACCGCTGTCGAGATGCTGGGCCAGGAAGTGGCGATGCCCGTGGCGCTGGCCCCGGTTGGGCTGACCGGCATGCAGCATGCGGATGGCGAGATCCTGGCGGCGCGGGCGGCAGAGAACTTCGGTGTGCCCTTTACCCTGTCCACCCTGTCGATCTGTTCGATCGAGGACGTGGCCGCGCACACCCGCAAACCGTTCTGGTTCCAGGTCTATACGCTCAAGGACGATGATTTCATGCAGCGCCTGATGGGGCGGGCCCATGACGCCGGCTGTTCGGCCATTGTCATCACGCTGGACCTGCAGGTGCATGGCCAGCGTCACAAGGACCTGAAAAACGGGCTGTCTGCACCGCCGAAACTGACCCCGGCCTCGGTGGCCAACATGGCGACCAAGGTTGGCTGGGGGCTGAAGATGCTGCGGACACCGCGCCGGGGTTTCGGCAATGTCATCGGCCATGCCGAAGGCGTCTCGGATCCGTCGTCGCTGAGTGCCTGGACGGCGGAGGCCTTCGACGCGGCGCTGGACTGGGACCGGGTCCGGCAGCTGATCGACATGTGGGGTGGCAAGGTGATCCTGAAAGGCATCCTGGATGTGGAGGATGCCAAGAAAGCCGTGGAGGTCGGTGCCGATGCCATCGTGGTGTCGAACCATGGCGGGCGTCAGCTGGATGGCGCGCTAAGCTCGATCCGCGCCCTGCCCGCCATTGTCGACGCGGTGGGCGACCAGATCGAAGTGCATTTCGATAGCGGGATCCGGTCCGGGCAGGATGTGCTGAAGGCCTGGGCGCTGGGCGCGCGCGGCTGCATGATCGGACGGGCCTTCGTCTATGGGCTGGGGGCCATGGGCGAGGCCGGGGTCACCAAGGCGCTGGAGCTGATCCACAAGGAACTGGACACCACCATGGCGCTGTGCGGCCGGCGCACCCTGGCCGATGTGGATCGCGATATCCTGCTGGTGCCCGAAGGGTTCGCGGGCCGCTGGGCCTGAGGCCGGTTGCGCGCTTTTCCGCTGTTGCCGGAAAACGTGATTTGCCAGAAGATCGGGGAATGCGCATCTGAACCTCAGTTGAAACAGCTTTGGCTACTTCCATGCTTCGTCCTGCCCTGACCGGTGCCCTATTGTGCCTTCTTGCGGCCTGCGCATCCCCGACCCCCGAGGTGACGCGCGCCGCCGTGCCGCTGCATCCGAACGAGACCCCGGAACTGCGCGCCAGCATCAACCACTGGGCCGATTACTATGACCTCCCGCGGGAGTTGGTGCATCGCCTTGCGATCCGCGAAAGCACCCATCGCCCGACCGCGCGCAACGGACCCTACTACGGGCTGCTGCAGGTGCTGCCGGCCACCGCGCGCTCGATGGGGTACAGCGGCCCCAACAAGGGGCTTCTGGATGCCGACACCAACCTGCAATATGCCCTGAAATACTTGGACGGAGCCTATCTGGTGGCCGACGGCGACCCGGACCGGGCCATCAAGCTTTATGCCAAGGGCTATTACCCCGAGGCCAAGGCAAAGGGGCTTCTGGATGAAACCGGCCTGAGATAGCCTGCCGGCCCCGGTTTTCGCCCTGAACCCCGCCGGATCTGCCGGAATCGGGGTTCCCAAGGCGCGGGATCTCGGCTAAGAGCGCCGCTTCACCGGGCATACACCCTTGGAGGATGCCCACCAATTTAGGAGAATTCTCATGGCTGGAAAGATCCCAGATCTTTACGCCGAGGTACGGACGGGGACGGGCAAGGGGGCCGCTCGTCAAGCACGCCGTGATGGCAAGGTACCTGGCATTGTCTATGGCGGCGAATCCGATCCGCTGGCAATCAACATCCCCTTCAACGTGCTGCTGAAGAGCCTCAAGCAAGGCCGCTTCCTGTCGACCCTGTTCAACATGAAGGTCGACGGCCACGATGACGTGCGGGTGATCTGCCGGAACGTGCAGCGCGACGTCGTCAAGGACCTGCCGACCCACGTGGACTTCATGCGTCTGCACCGGAACTCGAAGATCAACCTGTTCATTCCGGTTGAATTCATCAACCACGAAGAAAGCCCCGCCCTGAAGAAGGGTGGCATGCTGAACGTGGTGCGTCCGGAAGTCGAACTGATCGTGACCGCGGGCGACATCCCCGAGAAGCTGGTTGTCGATCTGACCGGAACCGTGATCGGTGACACCATTACCATCTCGTCCATCGACGTGCCGGCCGGCGCCAAGCCGACCATCGACCGTGACTTCGTTGTGGCCAACCTTGCCGCTCCGGCCGGTCTGGGCAGCAGCGACGACGAAGACGAAGTGGATGAAGAAGCACCCGTCGAAGAAGAGGCCGCCGAAGAGTAATCCTCGGACCCTTCGACATGGTATTGATGCGCGGCCCTTCGGGGCCGCGCATTTTTTTTGGCATATTTCAGATGACGTTTTGCGACAGATCAAGGACGTTTTTGGAACAGGGTGTTAGGTCCGGGGGGAATTGAAATTACGGAGGTGACCATGACCGAAACCAAACCCACGAACCTGCAAGTGGTGGAACCGGAAACCTCTGAAGCGGCCCCCGAAAGCACACCGGCCCAGGACGCGGCCCCAGTGGCCGAAGAAAAGCCCGCGTCGGATTTCGATTCCTCAAGCGAATACCCCTACGACCGCAAGATGACCCGCCGCACCTATGAGCGGCAGAAGGCCAAGCTTCAGGCCGAGCTACTGAAGGTGCAGTTGTGGGCGCAGGAGACCGGGCAGAAGTTCGTGCTGCTGTTCGAAGGCCGTGATGCCGCCGGCAAGGGCGGCACCATCAAGCGGTTCACCGAGCATCTCAACCCGCGCCAGGCGCGCGTGGTCGCCCTGAACAAGCCCACCGATGCCGAGCGCGGCCAGTGGTACTATCAGCGTTATGTCGAGCATCTGCCGACCTCGGGCGAGATCGTTCTGTATGACCGGTCGTGGTACAACCGCGCCGGGGTGGAACGGGTCATGGGGTTCTGCGAGCCGGGCGAGTACCTGGAATTCATGCGCCAGACCCCGGAATTCGAACGGATGCTGACCCGCTCGGGCGTTCAGCTTTACAAGTTCTGGTTCTCGGTCACCCGCGCCGAACAGCGCCGCCGCTTCGAAAGCCGCGCGACCGATCCGCTGAAGCGCTGGAAGCTGAGCCCGATCGACAAGGCGAGCCTGGACAAGTGGGACGACTACACCGAGGCGAAAGAGGCGATGTTCTTCTACACCGACACCGCCGATGCGCCCTGGACCGTCATCAAGTCCGACGACAAGAAACGCGCCCGCCTGAACTGCATGCGGCACTTCCTGGCGTCGTTGGACTACCCGGACAAGGATCGCAAGATCGTACGGGATCCCGATCCGTTGATCGTCGGCCGCGCCGGGCACGAGATCCACAAGTCCGACCACATCCTGGGCGGCGGCCTGTAGACCAGCCTGCTCGGACACAGACACGCCCCGTGCCGTTACCGGTTGCGGGGCGGTTTCGTCCCAGGGGTGCTGGCTCAGGTCAGGGCCTGCACGGTTTCAAACACTTCCAGTTCCGGCGCGCCCTGGTACAGATCGGCGTTGCCGCCCGCGTTGGCATGGGCCTTGCGAAAGGCCTCGGACCGGGTCCAGTCGCGGAAGGCCGCTTCGCTGTCCCACGCCGTGTGCGAGGCATAGAGCACATGGTCGGCCGTCTGCGGGCCTTTCAGCAGGTGGAAGGCCACGAACCCCGGCACCGCCTTCAGATGGCTGTCACGGCTCTTCCAGACGCGTTCGAAGGCCTCTTCCTGTCCGGGTTTCACCTTGAAGCGGTTCATGGTCAGATACATCGGGGTCTCCTGCAATGGCCGTGCGCCGGATGGCTGGCCTTTGGCGCCAATTCACGGCAGAACGGGGCCATCGTCAATGCCGGACAGGACAGGAGCAGGCCGTGAAGCTTTTCGTGGGATTGGGCAATCCGGGCGGGAAATACGCCCAGAACCGGCACAACATCGGCTTCATGGCGCTGGATCGGATCGCCGAGGATCACGGGTTTGCCCCCTTCCGCGCCAAGTTCCAGGGCCAGTTGTCCGAAGGCCGCCTGGGCCGCGAAAAGGTGCTGCTGCTGAAACCCGAGACCTTCATGAACCGATCAGGACAGTCGGTGGGCGAGGCGATGCGGTTCTACAAGCTGGAACCGGCGGATGTGGTGGTCTTTCATGACGAGCTGGACCTCGCCCCCGGAAAGGCGCGCGTCAAGACCGGGGGTGGCCATGCGGGCCACAACGGGCTGCGGTCGCTGCATGCCCATATCGGCGAGGCCTACGGGCGGGTGCGGCTGGGCATCGGCCACCCTGGCCACAAGGATCGCGTCGCGGGCTATGTTCTGTCGGATTTCGCCAAGGTCGATCAGGACTGGCTGGACGACCTGTTGCGCGGCATTTCGGACGGGGCGGTGTCGCTGGCCGAGGGCGACACCGGGCGGTTCATGAACGCGGTCGCCCTGCGGGTGGCGCCGCCGCGCTCTTCCACCACTCAGCCCAAGCCACGCGCCGCACCGGACAAGCCCGCTGCCACCGCCGAGGCCCCCGTGGCCAGTGAAGACACCCGCAACCCCTTGCAGAAGCTGCGCGACCGGTTTCGCTAGGCCAGAAATACCCTCGCCACGTGCATGTTTTCAGGCTTTGCCGGTGCCGGACATTTGGCTAGGCTTCCGTCATTCTAGAAACGGAGGCATTCTTGGAACGTTCCCCTTCCCGCAACGTCCTCGGGACCGCGCTTGACAGCTGTTCAACCGCGCCGCTGACCGGATATTTCCGCAATGGCAGTTGCGACACATGTGACACCGATCACGGAAACCACACGGTCTGTGCGGTGATGACGGCAGAATTCCTCGCCTTTTCGAAGTATGTCGGCAACGACCTGAGCACCCCGCGCCCCGAATTCGACTTCGTCGGGCTGAAGCCCGGTGACCGCTGGTGCCTGTGCGCGGGCCGCTTCCTGCAGGCCCATGACGAAGGCTGCGCCCCCAAGGTCAACCTGACCGCCACCCACGAACGCGCGCTGGAAGTCGTGCCGCTTGAGGTTCTGGAGGCGCACGCGCTCGCCGAACACTGAGCGTCCGGCGTGCAGCCGACGTCCCTCGGGTGGGCGGCGACGTGGATGAAGACCGGACCGCAAGATGCGCCGTACGCGGGGCCGCCGGGCAATGGCGTCCGCCGGACCCGCCCCGCGCCTAGCCGCTGGCGGTGTTCATGTCGACCCCAAGCGCCTTGGCGACGGTGAAGATGTCCTTGTCGCCGCGCCCGCACATGTTCATGCAGATGATGTGATCCTTGGGAAGTTCGGGCGCAATCTTCAGCACATGCGCCAGCGCGTGGCTGGGCTCCAGCGCCGGGATGATGCCTTCGGTCTGGCAGCAGACCTGGAAGGCCGCCAGCGCCTCGGTATCGGTGATCGAAACATATTGCGCGCGGCCGATCTCGTGCAGCCAGGCGTGTTCGGGACCGATGCCGGGATAGTCGAGACCCGCCGAGATCGAATGCCCCTCAAGGATCTGCCCGTCGTCGTCCTGCAACAGATAGGTGCGGTTGCCATGCAGCACGCCGGGCCGCCCGCCGGTCAGCGAGGCGCAATGTTCCATCTTCAGGTTCACGCCCTTGCCGCCCGCTTCGACGCCAATGACGTTGACTTCCTTGTCGTCGAGGAACGGAAAGAACAGCCCCATGGCGTTCGAGCCGCCACCGATGGCCGCGATCACCGTGTCGGGAAGGCGTCCCTCGGCCTCCAGCATCTGTTGCTTGGCTTCCTTGCCGATGATCGCCTGGAAGTCGCGCACCATTGCCGGATAGGGATGCGGGCCAGCCACGGTACCTATGCAATAGAAGGTGTCGTTGACGTTGGTCACCCAGTCGCGCAGCGCGTCGTTCATCGCGTCCTTCAGGGTGCCACGGCCGCTGGTCACGGGAACAACCTCGGCCCCCAGCAGCTTCATGCGGAAGACGTTGGGCATCTGCCGTTCCACATCATGGGCGCCCATGTAGACCACGCATTTCAGGCCGAACTTGGCACAGACGGTGGCGGTGGCCACGCCGTGCTGCCCAGCGCCGGTTTCGGCGATGATCCGGGTCTTGCCCATGCGACGGGCCAGCAGGATCTGGCCCAGCACGTTGTTGATCTTGTGGGCGCCGGTGTGGTTCAGTTCGTCCCGCTTCAGGTAGATCTTGGCGCCGCCGCAATGCTCGGTCAGGCGCGGCGCGAAATACAGCGGGCTGGGCCGGCCGACATAGTTGGTCCACAGATCGTTCATCTCGTCCCAGAAGCTGTCGTCGGTCTTGGCGTGCTCGTACTGGGCTTCCAGCTCAAGGATCAGCGGCATCAGGGTTTCCGACACGAAGCGCCCGCCGAAATCGCCAAAGCGGCCTTTCTCGTCCGGGCCGGTCATGAAGCTGTTGATCAGATCATCGGGCATGGGGGCTCCTGCTGGTTACGCGCCGTATCGGCTGTGCATACGCGCGGCGGACGGCAATTTCCACCGCGAAAAGTAGCGCGTGCCGCCAAGCTCTGCTAGAGTATGGTCAACAAAAACAGGAGTGCCCTGCCGGTGATCCTCTGACCCTTCCGCCCAACCAGCCGCAGTCGCGACGGACAGAAGACAGAATGCAGGAGCTTCCCATGCACCCAATCATCTATGACGTGGCCGTTTCGGCCGACGGCTTCATCGCCGACACCCAGGGCCGTGCCCATATGTTCCCCGGCGAAGGCGCCCATGTGGCCGCCTATCTGGATCGTCTGGCCGGCTATCGCGTCGCCCTGATGGGCACGCACACCTACACCTTCGGCTACCGGTTCGGACTGACGCCGGGGGCCAATCCCTATCCAAACATGACCAGCATCCTTGTCAGCCGCTCGTTGAAGCTGCCTGCCGGGGCCGAGGTCACGATGTGGCGCGACGGCCTGGAACGGCGAACGCGCGCCTTGAAGGCCGGGGCCGACGGGCCGATTTATCTGTGTGGCGGCGGGCATCTGGCCGGGCAGCTTCTGACGGCGGGGCTGATCGACCGGCTGATCGTGAAACGCGCCCCGGTGCTGATCGGCGCGGGCATCCCGCTGTTTGCCGGGGTATCGACACCAGTGGCGCTGACCCGAACCGGGGGCACGACCTATGACAGCGGCGTCGTGCTGGAATGCTACGACGTCGGGCCGGTCATGCCAGCACCTTCTTGAAGCCTTCGTGGCTGGGGGTGTAGCCGAGCCTGCGATAAAAGGCGTGGGCACGTGTGCGGGCCTTGTTGGTGGTCAGTTGCATCACCCCGCAGCCCGCCGCGCGTGCCCGGGATTCGGCATCGCCGATCAGCTCCGCACCCCATCCCTGACCCCGCAGGTGGGCCGCGACCCGCACTGCCTCGATCTCGGCCCGGCGGGTGCCGGCGTGCGACAGACCCGAGATGAAGATCAACTGATAGGTGGCCACGACCTGTCCCGAAAACTCCCCGACAAACAACTGGTTGCCGGTCTCGGCCGTCATGGCGTCAAAGGCGGCAACATAGGGCGCAAGATAGTCCAGATGCTCGCGCCCCTCGCCCAGCATGTCATCGTGCAACAGGGCCACCACCGCCGGTACGTCCTCGCGGCGCGCGGGACGAAACCGCAGGGTCACGACTGCGCGGCCTGCACGAAGGCGGCGATGCGGGCGGCATCCTTCAGACCGGGCGCGGATTCGACGCCCGAGGAGACATCGACCATCGGCGCGCCGGTCAGGCGGATCGCCTCGGCCACGTTGTCGGCCTGCAGCCCGCCTGCCAGCATCCACGGCACCGGCCAGCGCCGCCCGGTCAGCAGGCGCCAGTCGAAGGCCAGCCCGTTGCCACCCGGAAGGGCCGCACCTTTCGGCGGCTTGGCATCCACCAGCAGCATGTCGGCAACCCGGCCATAGGTGTCGAGCGCGGCCAGATCCGCGGCCTCGGCCACGCCCACGGCCTTCATCACCGGCAGACCACTGCGCGACCGCAGGGCGGCCACCCGTTCAGGGCTTTCCGATCCGTGCAATTGCAGGATATCCAGCGGCACCTCGTCCAGAATGGCGTCCAGCAGCGCGTCTTCGGCATTCACCGTCAGCGCCACCTTGGCCACCCCCGGCGGCACCGTCAGGGCCAGCTTGCGCGCGGTGTCGATCTGAACATGACGGGGGGACTTGGGGAAGAACACCAGCCCAACGAAAGAGGCGCCTGCCGAAACAGCCGCCTCCATATCCTGTTCACGGGTCAGCCCGCAGATCTTGACCCGAATATCATCCGGCATGGGATCAGGCGGCCTTGTTGTCGTCCAACAGCGCCAGCACGTCGTCCTGGCCTTCGTTGCGGTCAGCCTTCATCTTCTCGACTTCCTTGGCGAGAACGGCCTTTTCGCGGCGCTGATGCACGGCTTCCGAACGATGCTTGGATTCGCGGATCCACTCCCAGATGAAGCCCAGCAGCAGCCCGACACCGATCGCGCCCAGCACGACCACATACAGCGGCAGCGACACAGCGTAGTTGAACTTCAGGAAGGGCACCAGGTCGTCGGGCAGCAGTGTCAGGATCACCGTTTGACGGTTGGCAAAGCCGATGGTGATCAGCAGCACCGCCACAATGGCCAGGAACAGATACTTGATGGTCCGCATGGGATCTCCGTTATTTCCCGTTCAGCCGGTCGCGCAGCAGTTTTCCGGTCTTGAAGAACGGTACGTGTTTTTCTTCCACCTCGACCGATTCACCGGTGCGGGGGTTGCGGCCCACTCTCGCGTCTCGCTTCTTGACGGAAAAGGCCCCAAATCCGCGCAGTTCAACGCGGTCGCCACGGGCCATCGCCTCGATGATCTCTTCGAAGATGGTATTCACGATGCGTTCGACGTCGCGCTGGTACAGATGCGGATTTTCATCCGCGAGTTTCTGAATCAGTTCCGAGCGGATCATGGTGCGTCCCCTGTTGGCTATCCCTCTTTTTTCTCAGAGGCTTGCGTGCACTCTACAGGGCGAGCCCCCGGTTTGAGAAGCGGTTTTCCCACTTTGCGGGCGGATTCTGGGCCACCATTCCGGGCCTAGTCGCGGGTTTCAGGCAGATTCCCGGCCCCGGCCCGCTGCCCGGACCCCCGGCCCGACCGCGCAGGGCGAATCGAAAAGGCGCGCCCGGTTGCCCGGACGCGCCTTCAAATCGTCAGTCCCGAATGGGATTATTCGTCGCCCTTCAGCGCCGCACCAAGGATATCGCCCAGCGATGCACCCGAGTCCGAGGAACCATACTGCTGCACGGCCTCTTTCTCTTCGGCGATCTCGCGCGCCTTGATCGACAGACCCAGACGGCGGGTCTTGGGATCGACGTTGGTGACGCGGACATCGACCTTGTCGCCAACCTGGAAGCGCTCGGGGCGCTGCTCGGCCCGGTCACGCGACAGGTCCGAACGACGGATGAACGACTTGGTGCCTTCGTAGGACACTTCGACGCCACCATCTTCGATCGCGGTCACTTCGACGGTGATGATCGAGCCACGCTTGACGCCGGCCACGGCCTCGGCAAACGGATCGCCGCCCAGAGCCTTGATCGAGAGCGAGATACGCTCTTTGTCGGTGTCGATCTCGGTGACAACGGCCTGCACCACATCGCCCTTGCGATAGTTGCCGATCACGTCCTCGCCACGACCTTCCCAGGTCAGATCCGACAGGTGCACCATGCCGTCGATGTCGTCGTCGAGACCAATGAACAGACCGAATTCGGTGATGTTCTTGACTTCGCCTTCGACTTCGCTGTTGACCGGGTACTTCTCTTCGAACAGCTCCCACGGGTTGCGCATGGTCTGTTTCAGACCCAGCGACACGCGGCGCTTGGCCGGATCGATTTCCAGGACCATGACCTCAACCTCTTGCGAGGTGGACACGATCTTGCCCGGATGGACGTTCTTCTTGGTCCAGGACATTTCGGAAACGTGCACCAGACCTTCGACGCCCGGCTCCAGCTCCACGAACGCACCGTAGTCGGTGATGTTGGTGACGCGGCCCTTGTGGGTGGTTTCCAGCGGGTACTTGGCCTGAACCGACTCCCACGGATCTTCCTGCAGCTGCTTCATGCCCAGGCTGATACGGTGGGTTTCCTTGTTGATCTTGATGACCTGAACCTTGACGGTTTCGCCGATCGACAGGATCTCGGAAGGATGGTTCACACGGCGCCATGCCATGTCGGTGACGTGCAGCAGGCCGTCGACACCGCCCAGGTCCACGAAGGCCCCGTATTCGGTGATGTTCTTGACCACGCCGTCGACCGCATCGCCTTCGTTCAGCTTGCCGATGACCTCGGCGCGCTGTTCGGCGCGGCTTTCTTCCAGGATGGCACGGCGCGACACAACGATGTTGCCACGGCGGCGGTCCATCTTCAGGATCTGGAACGGCTGCTTCAGACCCATCAGCGGGCCAGCGTCACGCACCGGGCGGACGTCAACCTGCGAACCGGGCAGGAAGGCCACGGCACCGCCAAGATCGACGGTGAAGCCACCCTTGACGCGGCCGAAGATCGCGCCTTCGACGCGGTTCTCGTCGGCATAGGCCTTTTCAAGGCGATCCCAGGCGGCTTCACGGCGCGCCATTTCGCGCGACAGCACGGCTTCGCCACGGGCGTTCTCGACCTGGCGCAGGTAGACTTCCACCTCGTCGCCGACTTCGATTTCCGGAGCTTCGCCAGGGTTTGCGAATTCTTTCAGCTCGACACGGCCTTCCATCTTGTAGCCGACGTCGATGATGGCCTGACCCGCTTCGATTGCGATGACACGACCTTTGACAACCGACCCTTCCTGGGGGGTGTCGATTTCGAAGCTTTCGTTCAGGAGGGCTTCGAATTCCTCCATCGATGTGTTCTGAGCCATACGGTCTCTGAGTTCCTATTCTATCTTCGTTTCTGGCCGAGCGGTTGTCTCCGCCGGTCTTTGGGGTTGGTCTTCCACCGCACCGCAGTCCAGAACAAACAAGGGCCGGAGGTTTCCCCGACCCTGCTCAGATCATGGTCTGCGACTCTTGCGGCCTGCTTGACAGCGCCCATTTAGGCGCGTTGGCCTTGCAATGCAAGCTTTGTGACGTCGCGGGCGCCGTTAGCCGAACGAAGGATCTTCAAAGCCATGACCCGGCCCGCCAAGGATCGACGCGCCGTCGCTGCCCCAGACGGCGTCGATATCGACGGGGTCTGCCACGGGGGCCGTGCGGGCGACGCCATTGGTGCCCCAGACGGCGGTCACGTCCAATTGGCTTTCACCGGCAATATCCGGGATCTTGGCGAGATCGTTTCCTACGGTGTTCAGGGGGCGGAAAATGAATGTATCGGCCATCACGGTCCCTTTCTTCAACTGACCCGCAATAGTTAACGCACTCCGGCCATGTCGTTGAAGTCAGGCATCCCTAACCCTGGGTCAGGACATCCCGACCTCTACCGCCGCCACGGCCTGCGCCACGGCCTCGTCGATGCTCAGGTGCGAGGTGTCCAGTACCATCGCGTCATCGGCCGGCTTCAGCGGTGCCGTGGCGCGGGCGCTGTCGCGGGCATCGCGGTCGCGCAGATCCTGCAAGACCTGTTCCAACGTCAGATCCGGATCGGAGGGGGACAGTTCGGCAAACCGGCGCTGCGCCCGCGTTTCATCCGAGGCGGTGACATAAAGCTTCACCTCTGCCGCCGGGCAGATCACGGTGCCGATGTCGCGCCCGTCCAGAACCGCGCCGCCGGGCCGCCGGGCAAAGCTTTGCTGAAAGGCCACCAGCGCCGCGCGCACCTCGGGGATCGCCGCCACCTTGCTGGCCGCCATCCCCGCCGCGCCCGAGCGCAGATCGCCCCGCTGCAGATCCTGCGGTGACAGGCTTTGCGCCGCTGCCACGGGCGTCATGCCCTCGGCCACCTTCGCCCCGGTTGCCCGGTACAACAGCCCGGTATCCAGATAGGCAAAGCCGAAATGCGCCGCCACCGCGCGCGAGATCGTGCCCTTGCCCGAGGCCGCCGGGCCATCGATGGCCACGGTGAATGCTGTCTCCATGCGCCCCTCCTGTGCTGCGCCTTTTCTTCCCGCGTTCCGCCGCGGGCCACAAGCCCCGCCGGTCACACCGCCACGGGCGCGATCAGATCTTCGCCGCGCGCCCGGTTGGAGTTCACCGCCGTGTCGACGCGATGGTAGGTCAGGACATCATCGGGCGCCGGGCGCATCAGGGGGGCGGCGCCACGGCCCGCCTCGCCCAGCCACAGGCCCCAGTTCTCGGGCGCCAGCACCACCGGCATCCGGTGATGGATGGCCGACAGCCGGTCATTGGCGGCACAGGTGACAATGGCGCAGGTGGTCATGCCCGCGCCGCCGTCTTTCGGCTCCCACGCCTGCCAGACCCCGGCAAAGACCACCGGGGCGGCATCGGCGCGATGGATGTACCACGGCAACCGCGCGCCGTCGGCATCCTTGGTCCATTCGTAGAATCCGGTGGCCGGGATCAGACAGCGCCGCTGGCGGCAGGCATCGCGGAAGGCGGGTTTCTCGGCAATGGTCTCGGCGCGGGCATTGATCAGCAACGGCCCGTCGCCGGGGGTCTTGTACCAGCGCGGCAGGAAGCCCCAGCGCAGGGCCGCCAGCCGCCGCCCGCCCGCATCGCCGCCGCCCAGAACCGCGACGACATCATTGGTCGGGCAGATGTTGTAATTCGGCCCCTGCGGCAGGTCATTGCCCGGCGCGGCCGCGAACAGCTGCGCCATGGCTTCGACCGGCAGGGTCAGGGCAAAACGTCCACACATGAGCGCAGCCTAGCCGCGCCGTGCGGTGCTGACCAGTTCTTGACTTTGCCAGCCCCAGCGGGCCGTCTGGGCGAAACAGCCCCAATACGGAGACCCAGATGCGTAACCTTGCCCTTGCTGCCGTGGCTCTTGGCCTTGCGGCCTGCGCCCCGTCCGCCAATGACAATCTTGCAACCATGGTTGGTGCCGGCAATGCCGCGGCGATCGAAGCCGCCTCTGCCTGCAATTTCGACACGGCGCTGACACAGGCACAGCGCGAGGCAACCTCTCCGCGCGGCGAAACGCAGCTGTTCAGCCAGTTCACCCAGGCCGCGATCTATACGGAGACCGGCCAGAGCGCGAAGGCCGCCGCGGCCGTGGACATGGCGACCAACAGCGCCACCATGAATCCCGATGGCGCCAGCCGCGATCAGATGCAGCAAGGCGCCAACGGTGTTCTGAAGATGGTGCGGGACCGCCGGTACGAGATCACCGGCAGCCCCGATTGCTGAGCCGACGCCTTACTTGGCGTAGCTGATGCGACCGTCCGTATAAGGCTGGTAGGGCGAGTTCGTGGCCAGGAATTCGGCCATGACCTCGGCCAGGTCCGGCCCGAAGTCATAGACATCGCTGGCCGACGTGAACATCGAATAGCCATCGCCGCCGTTGCGCACGAAGTTGTTGGACACCACGCCATAGGTCTTGGCCGGATCCAGCGGCGTCGGGGTGCCGTCCTCGATCACCATGATGTCGGTCACGCGCTCTCCGGTTGCGGCGTCCGCGTTGATGACGAAAGTCATGCCCGCGACCTGCGGGAACCGGCCATCCTTTTCAGGATCGTCGAACTGCGCCATGCCGTTTTCCAGCGCTTCCTTGATGGTGGCACCGGTAACGAAGAAGGTCGACAACGTGTTCTGGAACGGCAGAACCGTATAGACCTCGCCCATGGTGATCTCGCCCCCGTCGATCGAGGCCCGCACGCCGCCGCCGTTCTGATAGGCGATCGAAATGCCCTGATCCTTGACCCGGGCCAGCATCGCGTCGGCCACCAGGTTGCCCATGGCGCATTCGGTTGTCCGGCAGACAGAACGTTCCCCGTCGATAGGTTCTGCGGCCTCGGCCACGACCTTGTTGCGGATGTCATCCAGCGGCACCGCCAGCATGGCGATCCGGTCGACGTATTCCGCGACCTCGGGCACTTCGCCATCCATGATCAGCGGCTCGCCCGCAGCGGACACCAGGTTACCGGCGTCGTCGAAGGTCACGTCCAGCGCGCCCAGGAACTTGCCATAGGCATAGGCCTGTACGATGGCAGTTTCGCCCACCATGGTGGGATAGGGGCCTTCTGCGCGGTCAGAGGTGTTCGACAGGTAAGTATTGGAATGGCCGCCGACGATCACATCGACACCGGTGGTGCCTTCGGCCACCCGCAGATCCACATCATAGCCCGAATGGCTCAACACCACGATCTTGTTGATGCCATCGGCGGTCAGCTTGTCGACCTGTGCCTGCACGGCTTCGGTCGGGTCTGAAAAGGTGATGTTGGGACCGGGCGAGGAGATCTCGTGGTTGTCCACCGGGGTGAGACCGATCAGGCCGATCTTCTCGCCGCCGACCTCCAGAACCGTCGAGGACATGACCTTGTCTGACAGCAACGCCTCGGCGGAAAAGTCGGCGTTCGACATCAGCACCGGGAAATCCACCCGTTCGACGAATGCGGCCAGCGTCTCGGGGCCGTCGTCGAATTCGTGGTTGCCCACGGTCATCGCGTCGTAGCCGAGCTTGTTCATCATCTCGGCGGCGACTTCACCCTTGTAGTAAGTGTAGAACAGCGTGCCCTGAAACTGGTCGCCGCCATCCACGAGGATCGAGTTTTCTGCCGCCGCACGCGCCGCCGCAATGGCCGTGGCCAGCCGCGCGGTGCCGCCAAAGCACTTGCCCTCGGCATTGTCCTCGGTGCTGCACGAGCTGTCATACTTGCTGATCGGCTCGAAACGGGCGTGGAAATCGTTGGTGTGCAATATGGTCAGGTTGAAGTCGGCCTGGGCCGATGCTGCCGCCAGCATGGCACCCGCCGACAGGCAAAACAGGCGTTTCATGAGAACCTCCGGTATCGTTTCTTGTGAATCTCAGAAGGCCACCTTGGCACGCTTTGCCTCAGGGACAAAGCACCTTGCGCGGTTGACCCGGCGCCCCGTGCGCGGCACATGAACCCCATGATGATCTTCAAGATATTCCGTGCCGAAGAATGGGCCAAACTTTGCGCCGATGGGCAAACCTTGGGCGCTCCGGTGGACCTTGCCGATGGTTTCATCCATTTCTCGACCGCCGCGCAGGTGGCCGAAACCGCGGCCAAGCATTTCGCCGGTGCCGAAGGGCTGATTCTGGCCGCTGTGAACGCCGAGGCCCTTGGCCCGGACCTGAAATGGGAACCGTCGCGCGGGGGGGCGCTGTTCCCGCATCTGTACCGCGCGCTGGCCCGCGCCGAGGTGACCTGGTCCGCCCCGCTGCCACTGGCCGCCGATGGCCATGACTTTCCGGAGTTGCCCGCATGAGCTTGCTTGAGCGCCTTGGACTGAAAGCCCTGCACCAGATGAACCCCGAAACTGCGCATGGGCTGGCCATAGCGGCGCTGAATGCCGGGCTGGTGCCGGGCAGCGGGCCGGTGACCTCGCCCCGGCTGGCCACCACGTTGGCGGGGCTGTCGCTGCCCAACCCGGTCGGTCTGGCCGCCGGGTTTGACAAGAACGCCACGGCGCTGGATGCACTGGCCCGCAGCGGGTTCGGTTTTCTGGAGGTCGGCGGCGCCACCCCGCGCCCGCAGCCGGGCAACCCGCGCCCGCGCCTGTTCCGGCTGGCGCGCGACCGCGCCATCATCAACCGCTTCGGATTCAACAATGACGGTGCCGAGGCCATCGCCGCACGTCTGGCCACCCGTCCCGGCGCGTCGATCGTCGGACTGAACCTTGGCGCCAACAAGGACAGCGACGACCGCGCGCAGGACTATGTGAAGGTGCTGGAAACCTGCGGGCCGCATGTGGACTTCGTGACCGTCAACGTGTCCTCGCCCAACACCGAGAACCTGCGCGACCTTCAGGGACGCGCCGCCCTTTGGGCGTTGCTGACCGGGGTGATGGATGCGCGCGGCCAGATGAAGCGCCCGATCCCGGTGTTCCTGAAGATCGCGCCCGACCTGACCGACGCCGAGATTGCCGACATTGCCGAGGTCGCCACCGACAGCGCCATCGACGGGATCGTCGCCACCAACACCACGCTGGCCCGGCCATCGTTGCAAAGCCATGACCGGCTGGAGGCAGGCGGCCTGTCCGGTGCGCCGCTGTTCGAGACATCCACCCGCGTTCTGGCCCGCCTGTCGCAATTGACCCAAGGCAAGCTGCCGCTGATCGGCGTCGGCGGCATCGGCTCGCCCGAGCAGGCCTATGAAAAGATCCGCGCCGGTGCGTCGGCGGTGCAGATCTATTCGGCGCTGGTCTACGAAGGGCTGTCGCTGGCCACCCGCGTCGCCGAAGGGCTGGAGGTTCTGCTAAAACGCGACGGTTTCGCAACCGTGGCCGAGGCCGTGGGCAGCGGGCGCGACGACTGGCTGTGACCGCCTAGAAGGGCAGGTGCGCCAGCGGATACTCGGCCATCAGGTCATAGACCGCCCCTGAGGAGGTCAGGGTCGAGCGATACAGGCCGAAGGCGCGCGGTTCAAAGGCTGGCAGGCGCAACTGCGCGTGGGTCTGCAGGGCGCGGCCCAGCTTGTCCAGATCCTCGGGGCGCATCTCCTTGCGGTAACGGGCCAGCGTCACATGCGGGCGAAACCGCCGCCGTTCCAGCGTGATGCCTGCCCGTCGCGCCGCGCGCGCCACCTGCCCCTGCAATGCGACCAACGGGTCGGTCAGCGTGACCTCGGCAAAGGCAATCGCCGGGCCGCCCTGGGTGTTCAACCCCGCGATTTCCACCGCCACACCGTCCTGCCGGACCTGTTCCAGTTCCAGATGCAGGTCGTCCAGAACTTCGACCGGCTGATCGTCCATGAAGGCCAGCGTCACATGGAAATTCTCGGGCGGCACCTTGCGGCCGGACGGCAGCATGTGTTGCACCTTTTCCAGGGCATCCGACTGGAACCCCGGCACGGCAAGGGCCACGAAACTGCGCATCTCAGGCGGCCTCCGCTTCCAGCGCCGGATAGCGCAGGCCCAGCGTCACCCCGCGCACCACGAAACTGACCATCAGCGCCGCCCACAGCCCGTGATTGCCAAAGGCCGGCATCAGCACCGCCAAGGCCGCGCCGTAAGCCAGCACGGAAACCACCATCATGTTGCGCATGTCCTTCGATCTGGTGGCCCCCACGAAGATGCCGTCCAGCATCCAGGCTGCCGCGCCGAAGACGGGCACCACCATCATCCACGGCAGAAATTCACGTGCTTGCACCCGGACATCCTCGGCAGTGGTCATCAGATCGACGATCGTACCGCCCGCCACGGCGAAACCGACGGTCAGCAGCAGCCCCGCGATGCCGCCCCAGAAACTGGTCAACACCGCGCTGCGGCGCAGGACCTGGCGTTGCCGCGCGCCCATAGCCTGCCCCACCAGCGCTTCGGCGGAAAAGGCGAACCCGTCCAGCGCGTAGGCCGTGATGTGCAGGAACTGCAGCAGCACCTGGTTGGCGGCCAGCGTGGCGTCGCCCAGATCGGCGGCGAAGAACAGGAACGACACGAAGATCGCTTCCAGCAACAGCGACCGGATCAGGATATCGCGGTTCAGCGTCGCCATGCGCAGCATCCGCGCCCGGTCGAACACCGCCGTCCAGGCCCGCGCCGCCGGGGCCAGCAGCGCCCCGCGGCAGATCCAGAGGCCCAGGGCCAGCCCGCTCCATTCCGCGATGAAAGTGGCCACGGCCACGCCGTTCACGCCCCAGCCGAAGGACAGAACGAACAGCACGTCCAGCCCCATGTTCAAGCCGTTCATCCACAGTTGCAGCAGCAGCACCGCGCGGGTGCGTTCCTGCGCGATCAGCCAGCCGGTAACGCCATACAGCGCTATCGCCGCCGGGGCCGACCAGACCCGGATGCCGATATAGCCACGCGCCATGTCTTCAACCTCGGCCGAGGCCGGCGACAGGGCAAAGGCGCCGGCCATCATCGGTCCTTGCAGCGCGATCAGCCCGATGCCGCCAAGCGCCGCCACCAACAGGGCGCGCGACAGGATCGCCACGACCTCCTCGCGGTCGTCCGCCCCCAGCGCCTGCGCGGTCAACCCGGCGGTGCCCATGCGCAGAAAGCCGAAGACCCAGTAGATCGATGTCAGGATGACCGCGCCGATGCCCACCGCGCCGATCGGGGCCGCCGCCCCCATCTGGCCGACCACGCCGGTATCGACCAATCCCAGGATCGGCACCGTGGCGTTCGACAGCACGATGGGCAGGGCGATCCGCAGCACCCGGCGATGGGTCGGCGGGGCCATTTCGACCGGCGTTCGGGTCATCTCAGCCCTTCCGGCGCGGCGCCTGCATCACGAAATGCCCGGTCGCCTGCGCGAACAGGCGGTCACGATTGTCCTGCCAGCCCTCCACATGGACACTGGCATAGCGCCGCCCCATCCGGTTGACCCGCGCCCGCGCATAGGAATCGCGCGGCAGGCCGGACCGCAGGTAGTCGATGGTGAAATCCACGGTCTTGGGCATCCGGATCGCCTCTGGATCGGCCAGATCCTCGGGTGTGACCCGGCCCGCTTCGACATCGTCCCAGATGATCGACCAGGTCAGTTCGATCACGGCGGCGACTTCCAGAAATCCGGCGGTGACCCCGCCATGCAGGGCCGGCAGCATCGGGTTGCCAATCAGCTTTTCACTGAACGGCAGAATCGCGGTCAATTCGTCGCCCCGACGCTCGAACACGATGCCCAGGGTGCGGATGTAGGGCACCCGCCCGACCAATGCATTCAGCGTCGCATCACGGCGTTGCTTGACGATCTGGACCGGTTCGGGGCGCGGGAAATCAACGGGCATCTGGGGTTCCTCGGCTCAGGACGTGAAGGCGCCGGTGGCCATGGCGATGGGATCGTCACGCTCATCCCGGGTGGTTGCGCGCACAAACGCGATAGAGCGGGTCACCCGCACGCAATCGGCCCGCGCCCGAATGGTCTGCCCCGGCACCGCAGGCCGCATGTAGTCGATGCGCAGATCCAGCGTCGCGGTTGTCGGCCCGGTGTCGGGATGGCTCATCACCGCCGCGCCACAGGTGGTGTCCAGCAAGGCCGACACGGTGCCGCCATGCATGACCCCGGTGGCCGGATCGCCCGCCAGATCGGCGGAATACGGCATCTCCATCTCGGCCCAGCCTTCGCCGAAATCGGTCAGCACCAGCCCCAGCGCGTGGGCGTAGGGCAAGGCCGCAATCAGGGCCCGCGCATTTTCAAGACTGCTGTCACTCATCGCCGTACCCGTCGCTGCGTCCTGCCAAGCTCTAGTCCCGCCCCTCGGTCGCGTCCACCCCTGCGCATGACGCAACGGGCCAGATGCGTTGACCTTCCCGGCGATATACGGTTCCTTCAAGTGCAGGACTCAGACGGGCAGGAGGGCGCCATGACCGACCAGCAAAGGCTGTCGTTCAAGGAAATGTGCGAGAAATTCGATGTGACGCCGCGAACGCTGCGCTACTATGAATACATCGAGCTGTTGCAGCCCGATAAGGAAGGCCGGTCCCGGTTCTACACGCCGCGCGAAGTCGCCCGGATGGTGCTGATCAAACGGGGCCGCCGATTTGGTTTCAGCCTTGAAGAAATCCGGCAGTGGCTGATGATCTACGAAGAGAAGGGCACCCACGTGCAAATGGAAGCCTGGGTCGACCTGGCTTCCCGCCAGTTGGACGTACTGGCCGAACAGCGCCGGCAGCTGGATGCCTCGATTTCCGAACTCGAGGAGTTGCGCGACAAGGTCGCCAACAGCCTGTAGGCGCGCGGATCATCGGCGGCCGATGACGCAATAGGCCTTAAAGATATACCCAATATACAGGTTATTGACCGCCCCTGTTGCCCGCTATTGCGGGCACACACCCCGGGATCTGACGCAGGACCATTCCCGAAAAATCCGCACGTCCAAGCTGCATCTGCGCGGGTTCATACCGTTGATGCGCCGAAAACTGACGCACGGTTAACTAATTTCGCGAAATCTTTACCCCGCCGAAAGAGCCCCGAACCGGGCTTCCCGCAACAAATATCCTCCAGATATCCCTGAGGGTTGGCGTTTCAGCCGAAATTTTCCTTCAGTTGGGCAAGAAAATGCCTTTCCTGACCTCTTCCAGCGTCTACGACTTGTCCTTTGCAGCGCAAACATCAAATAACGTAACGCTCTCTCTTGGGATGACGCGACGTTTCGTTTACGTGCACGTCACCCTGTCTACTAGATTGGCGTCAGCGGCCTTAGGTCGGTGGTGTCAGAAGACCTCAACGACCTAGGACGAGTTGAACGATGAACGAAACAATGACCATTCGGGAAATGTGCGATGCCTTTGATGTCACGCCCCGTACGCTCCGCTTCTACGAATCCAAGGAGCTGCTGGCCCCGATCCGTCAGGGTCAGAAGCGGCTTTTCATACGCCGCGACCGGGCGCGCCTGAAGCTGATCCTGCGCGGCAAGCGTTTCGGGTTCAGCCTGGAAGAAATCCGCCAGCTGCTGGATCTGTACGACGTGGATGACACGCGCCAGACCCAACTGCGCCATGCCGTGGAGATCGGGCAGAAACATCTCGAAGAGATGCTCGCCCAGCAACGCGCGCTGGAAGATGCCATCGCCGATCTGCGCGAACAACTGGTCACCGGCCGGGCGCAGATCGCGGAATACGACGCCGCCGGCAAGGCGGCAGAATAGACAGGGGGGCCACACCACCAGCGTATGGCCCCACCCCAACACCCAAGGGAGAGAGCCATGCCCACCTACACCGCCCCGATCAAGGATCTGCAGTTCGTCCTGCAGAACGTGCTGAACGCCGCCGACAGCGGCATACCCGGCTATGACGAACTGGAAGCCGATTTCACGTCAGCCGTGCTGGAAGAAGCCGGCAAGATCTCGGAACAGGTTCTGGCGCCGCTGAACCTGTCCGGGGATCGGGAAGGATGCCGGTTCGAGAACGGCGTGGTCTCGACACCCAAGGGCTTTGACGAGGCCTTCAAGGTGATGAAAGAGGGCGGCTGGACCGCGCTGGATTGCGATCCCGAATACGGCGGCCAGGGCATGCCCTATGTGCTGGCCACGGCGGTGGGCGAGATGTTCGTCTCGGCCAACATGGCCTTCAACATGTACCAGGGCCTGACCCACGGCGCCTATTCGGCGATCCATACCCATGGTTCGGACGCGCAGAAGGCCGCCTACCTGCCCAAGATGGTGTCCTGCGAGTGGACCGGCACCATGAACCTGACCGAGCCGCATTGCGGCACCGATCTGGGCCTGATGCGGACCAAGGCCGTGCCGCAGGACGATGGCACCTATCAGATCACCGGCCAGAAGATCTTCATCTCGGCAGGCGATCACGATCTGGCCGAGAACATCATCCACCTGGTGCTGGCCAAGATCCCCGGCGGGCCAGAGGGCATCAAGGGCGTTTCGCTGTTCATCGTGCCGAAGGTGCTGGTGAACGAGGACGGCTCGCTGGGCGACCGCAACGGCGTTTCGGTCGGCAAGATCGAAGAGAAGATGGGCATCCACGGAAATGCCACCTGCGTCATGAACTATGACGCGGCCACCGGCTATCTGCTGGGGGAAGCGCACAAGGGCATGCGCGCCATGTTCACCATGATGAACGAGGCGCGACTCGGTGTTGGCCTGCAAGGCTACGCGGTGGCCGAGGCCGCCTATCAGAACGCGGTTTTCTACGCCAAGGACCGGCTGCAAGGCCGCGCCGTGACCGGCGCCCAGAACCCCGATGGCCCGGCCGACCCTTTGATCGTGCATCCCGACATCCGCCGCAACCTGATGGATCAGAAGAGCTTTGTCGAAGGGGCCCGCGCCTTCACCCTGTGGGGCGCGCAGTTGATCGACCGCTCGCACCGCACCGATGACGATGCCGCCGAAGACATGATCTCGCTGCTGACCCCGGTGCTGAAGGGCTTCCTGACCGACAAGGGATTCGAGATGTCCTCGGCCGCACAGCAGGTTTATGGCGGCCACGGCTATATCGAGGAATGGGGCATGTCCCAATTCGCCCGCGATGCCCGGATCACCATGATCTACGAAGGCGCCAACGGCGTGCAGGCGCTTGACCTGGTCGGCCGAAAGCTGGCTGCGAAAGGCGGCAAACCGGTGATGGCCTTTTTCGAGATGGTGAAAACCTTCCTGAAAGAGAACGAGGGCGACGAGGCACTGAAAGCCGATTTCCTCGACCCGCTGAAAGCCGCCTCGAAGCACCTGCAGGACGCGGGGATGTACTTCATGGCGCAAGGGATGAAGAACCCCAACAACGCGCTCGCCGGCTCCTATGACTTCATGCATCTGTTCGGGCATGTCTGCCTAGGGCTGATGTGGGCACGGATGGCGAAGGCCGCCCAGACGCAACTGGACGCCGGCGAAGGCGACAGCGACTTCCTGAAGGCCAAGATCACCACAGGTCGCTACTACATGGCCCGGCAACTTCCGATGACGGCAACGCATCTGGCGCGGATCCAGTCCGGGGCGGCGCCCGTGATGGATCTGGACGAAGCACACTTCTAGAAGCGCGCGGGAGGGAGGGGGGCGCTGCCCCCTCTGGACCTGCGGTCCATTCACCCCCGGAGTATTTGCGCCAAAAAGAAACAGGGCACGCATAGTGTTCTCAAGCCGCAACAAAAGTCACCCCTCTACCTGCACTGACACGAGTCATCGATCACCTCGCCGAGGTCAACGAAGGCAGAGGGGTTTCTCTTTGGGCGGTCATCGGCGCTCCCGCCTGTACCGCCGGGAAAGCTTGTGCGACGCAGGGTTACAAGTGGGTAAATCCTGTTTTCTTCTTGGCAAAAATACTCATTCCCGACCGGCCAGAGTCGCGACGCAGCGTTCCGGGGCACAAGCCTTGCACCAGGCGCCGTCCTGCGCCCAGATAGGGTAAGGGAGAACTTGCATGACACTTCAGTTGCATTGTTTCGGGGAGAGCGGCAACGCCTACAAGGCGGCGCTGGCCCTGCAGCTTTCGGGCCTTGATTGGGAGCCCGTCCCCGTGGACTTCTTCAACGGGGCCACGCGTTCGGCAACCTATCGCGAAGGGGTGAACCCGATGGGTGAAGCGCCGGTTCTGGTCGACGGCACCTTTCGGTTGTCGCAATCCGGCGCGATCCAGCAGCTTGTCGTCGCGCGCAGCGGCGCGCTGGGCGGGCGGGACGAAGATCGTTTCGAGGTTCTGCGCTGGCAGTTCTGGGACAATCACAAGATGTCGAGCCAGGCGGGCATGACCCGGTTTCTCTGCAACTATCTGCCGGAAGCAAAGCGTGCAGAGATGGGCGATGTGATTGCCTTCAACCAGGCGCGCCTGCTGTCGGCCTTGCAGGTTCTCGACGAGCATCTTTCCACCCGGGACTGGGTGGTGGGCGACGGTGTGACCATCGCCGATCTCAGTTGCTGCGGCTACCTGTACTACCCTGAACCTTACGGCTTCATCCGCAAGGATCACCCGCATATCGACGCCTGGCTGGACCGCATTGCCGCCCTGCCCGGCTGGAAACACCCTTATGACCTGATGCCGCCTGCGCGGCCCGAGAACCGGAAAGGACCGGCCTGATGACCGATGCCTATATCTACGACGCTGTCCGCACTCCGCGCGGCAAAGGCCGCAAGGACGGCAGCCTGCACGAAGTTACCTCGGCGCGGCTGTCTGCGCAGATCCTGAACGCGGTGAAAGCGCGCTCGGGCCTGGACACCACCGACATCGAGGATGTGATCTGGGGCAATGTCACCCAGGTGGGCGAACAGGGCGGCTGCCTTGCGCGCACCGCCGTGCTGGCCTCGGATTTTGCCGAGAGCGTGCCGGGCCTGTCGATCAACCGCTTCTGTGCCAGCGGCATGGAGGCCGTGAACCTGGCTGCCAACCAGGTCAAGGGCGGCGCTGGCCGCGCTTATGTTGCCGGCGGGGTCGAGATGATGGGCCGGGTCGCCATGGGCTCTGACGGGGCGGCGATTGCCGTCGATCCGTCGATTGCCATGAACACCTACTTCGTGCCGCAGGGCATCTCGGCCGATATCATCGCCACCGAATACGGGTTTTCGCGCGATGACGCCGACGCGCTGGCGGTGGAATCCCAACGCCGCGCCAAGGTGGCCTGGGACGAGGGCCGCTTTGCGCGCTCGGTGGTGCCGGTGACCGACATCAACGGGCTGACCATCCTCGACCATGACGAATACATGCGCCCCGGCACCGACATGCAGAGCCTGGGCGGCCTGAAACCGGCCTTCAAGGACATGGGCGAAGTCATGCCCGGATTCGACCAGATCGCGCTGATGAAGTACCCGCATCTGGAGCGGATCGCGCACATTCACCACGCCGGCAACAGCTCGGGCATCGTGGACGGGGCCGCGGCGGTTCTGATCGGCAACAAAGCCTTCGGCGAAGCCCATGGTCTGAAGCCCCGTGCCCGCATCCGGGCCACGGCCAAGATCGGCACCGATCCCACCATCATGCTGACCGGCCCGGTGCCGGTGACCGAGAAGATTCTGCGCGAGACCGGGTTGAACATCGGCGACATCGACCTGTTCGAGGTCAACGAGGCCTTCGCCTCGGTGGTGCTGCGCTTCCTGCAAGCCTTCGAGGCGGATCCGGAAAAGGTGAACGTCAACGGCGGTTCCATCGCGATGGGTCATCCGCTGGGCGCCACCGGGGCTATCATCATCGGCACCCTGCTGGACGAGCTGGAGCGGCAGGACAAGGAACTGGGGCTTGCCACGCTGTGCATCGCCTCGGGCATGGGTGCCGCCACCGTGATCGAACGGGTCTGAGCCATGGACGGCGCCGCTGCGACCCCCACCGAAATCGTCCAGACTTGGCTGGACCGTGTGTCCGACACGTTCTTCCAGGATGATTTCGACGGCTTCGCGGCGGCGATCGACCTGCCTTTCGTGCTGACCACGCAGGCAAGCCGCACGGTATTGACCAGCCGCGACGACTTGCGCGCCGGTTTCGACGCCTGGGTGAAGATGATCCGCGGTCACCGCGCCACGCATCTGATCCGCACGGCCCGCGAGGTGCAACAGATCACGCCCAACCTGATCACCGCCACCTATGACAGCGAAATGCTGCGCAATGGCACGCGGCTGGTGCCCGGCTTTTCCTCGTGGATGATGCTGGTCCGGCGCGATGGGGTCTGGTTGTCGGATCAACTGATCAGCGGTGTCGTCAACGCCCGCTATCCGTTCAGCCATATCAAGGTCGATCCCAACGCCCCGGCCCCCGACACGCGCAGCATTCCCAAGCCGCCCGTGTCCGACGCCTGATCCAAAAGGAGTTTCCCGTGCCGAAGATCGATCCTGCTACCGTCCCGCTGAAGACCAGGTCCATCTATCCCGCGCCCTATGCTGCGCAGATGGCCGGGCGCAAGTCCTTGCGGCTGGGCCAGGCCGGGGGGCTGACCCAGTTCGGCGTCAACCTGGTGATCCTGAAGCCCGGCGCGCGATCCTCGTTGCGCCACTGGCATCTGAACGAGGATGAGTTCGTCATGGTGTTGGAGGGCGACCTGACCCTGATCGACGATGACGGCGAAACCGCCATGGCGCCGGGCGACTGTGCGGCGTTTCCGGCGGGCGATGCCAATGGTCATTGCTTCGTCAACAGATCCGAGGCCGAAGGCCGGTTCCTGGTGGTGGGCAGCAAGGCCCCGCACGAGGTGGCAACCTATTCCGACATCGACCTGAAGGTGACGATGGCCGAGGGCGCCGCCACATTCACCCGCAAGGATGGCTCCCCCTACGTCGACACGAGGGAAGGATGATGCCGAAACTTGATCTGAGCGCCCTGCCCCGCGAGCAGGCCCCGCCGCACTGGAACCCGATGAGCTGGTTGACCCTGGGAGATCCGGGCGGGCTGTCGCAGTTCGGCGTGGCGATGGAAACGCTGGACCCGGGCAGCCGCAGCAGCGATCCGCACTGGCACGAGAACGAGGACGAGTTCCTGTACGTCCTGTCCGGCGAGGTGACGCTGTGCGAAGGCACGGGCGAAACCCCGTTGCTTCCCGGCGATGCCGCGGCCTTTCCGGCCGGAAACCCGGTGGGGCACACCCTGGCAAACCGCTCGGGGTCTCCGGCGACCTATCTGATCATCGGCACGCGCGCCGCCAGTGACCGGGTTCACTACACCATGCTCGACAAGATCCGCACGCGGGAAAACGGGGTCGAGACCCTGACCCGCCGTGACGGCACCATCCTGGAGCCGGAGCGATGACGGCGCGCTGCCCTGCCCGGACCCTGGAATATCAACACCGCAACAAGTTGTTGCAGCCACAGAAAAATGCTCCCGGAGGAGACCTCAGATGACCGATTTCACCTATGACGTGGACGCCGACGGCGTCGCCACCATCACCTGGGACGTGCCCGGAAAATCCATGAACGTCATGAGCCTTGAGGGTCTGACGGCGCTGGAAGGTTTCATCGACCAGGCCCTGGCCGACGACGCCGTCAAGGGCGTGATCCTGACCTCGGGCAAGGACAGTTTTGCTGCCGGCATGGATCTGAACATCATCGCGCAGATGAAAGCCTCGGCCGGAGACAACCCGGCGCAGGGGCTGATGGACGGGCTGACCCGCATCCACGCCATGCTGCGCAAGATCGAACGTGCAGGCATGGACCCCAAGACCCTGAAGGGCGGCAAGCCCATCATCGCGGCCCTGCCCGGCACCGGGCTGGGTCTGGGTTACGAGATCCCGCTGGCCTGTCACCGGATCATCGTGGCCGACAATCCCAAGGCCAAGATCGGCCTGCCCGAGATCATGGTCGGCATCTTCCCCGGCGCGGGCGGCACCACACGGCTGTCGCGCAAGCTGGGCGCGATGGCGGCGGCGCCCTTCCTGCTGGAGGGCAGGCTGTCAGATCCCAAACGCGCCAAATCGGCCGGCCTGATCGACGACGTGGTCCCGGCGGCCGACCTGTTGGACGAAGCCCGCAACTGGGTGCTGTCGGCCAGCGACAAGGACATTGTGAAGCCCTGGGACCAGAAGGGCTGGAAGATGCCCGGCGGCGCGCCTTATCACCCGGCGGGCTTCATGACCTTCGTCGGCGCATCGGCCATGGTCAACGGCAAGACCAAGGGCGTCTACCCGGCGGCCAAGGCGCTGTTGTCGGCGGTTTACGAAGGCGCGCTGGTGCCCTTCGACACCGCCATCAAGATCGAATCGCGCTGGTTCACCAGTGTCCTGCTGAACCCTTCCTCCACCGCGATGATCCGCTCGCTCTTCATCAACAAGGAGGCGCTGGAGAAGGGCGCCAACCGGCCCGAAGCGCCGGACCAGACCGTGAAGAAGCTGGGCGTCATCGGCGCGGGCATGATGGGCGCGGGCATTGCCTATGTCTCGGCGCAGGCCGGGATCGAGGTGGTGCTGATCGACCAGTCGCAGGAGTCCGCGGATCGCGGCAAGGCCTATTCCGAGGGACTGCTGGACAAGGGCATCAAGCGCCGCAAGGTGACCGAAGAGAAAAAGGCGCAGGTGCTGGGCCAGATCACCGCAACCACCGATTTCGCCGCGCTGGCGGGCTGTGATCTGGTGGTCGAGGCGGTGTTCGAAGATCCCAAGGTCAAGGCCGAAACCACCACCAGGGCCGAGGCGCATCTGCCCGCCGACGCGATCTTCGCCACCAACACCTCAACCCTGCCGATCACCGAACTGGCCAAGGCCAGCCGGTCGGCAGAACAGTTCATCGGCATCCACTTCTTCTCGCCCGTCGACAAGATGCTGCTGGTCGAGATCATCAAGGGGGCGCAGACCGGCGACCGGGCCGTCGCCAAGGCGCTGGATTTCGTGCGCCAGATCCGCAAGACGCCGATTGTCGTCAACGACGCGCGCTATTTCTACGCCAACCGCTGCATCCTGCCCTACACCAACGAGGGCATCCGCATGGTCCGCGAAGGGGTCGCTCCGGCGCTGGTCGAAAACGCCGCCAAGCTGGTGGGGATGCCGCTGGGCCCGCTGCAACTGACCGACGAGGTTTCCATCGACCTGGGCGCCAAGATCGCCCGCGCCACCCGTGCCGCCATGGGCGACGCCTATCCGGACGGCGATGTGGACGAGGTCGTGTTCTGGCTGGAGAGCGAGGGCCGTCTGGGTCGCAAGGCCAACGCGGGCTTCTACTCCTATGACGATGCCGGCAAGCGCACCGGCCTGTGGGACGGGCTGGCCGCGAAATACCCGCGCGCCGACACCCAGCCCGAACTGACCGAGGTCCAGCACCGTCTGCTGATGATGCAGGCGCTGGAAGCGGTGCGCGCCTTCGAGGAGGGCGTGCTGATGGACATCCGCGAAGGCGATGTGGCGGGGATCCTCGGCTGGGGCTTCGCGCCGTGGTCGGGCGGCCCGATCAGCTGGCTGGACATCCTCGGCGCGGCCAAGGCGGTCGAGATCTGCGACCGGCTGGAAGCCGACCACGGCGCCCGCTTCCGCGCGCCTGCGCTGCTGCGCGATCTGGCCGACAGCGGCGAGACCTTCTATGGCCGTTATGGCGATGGAAAGGCCCTCGCCGCCGCCTGAGGACTGCCATGAGCCCGTCACACCCTGCCGCCCCCCCCACATTGGGCTGGACCCTGGTCCTGGGAATCGCGGCGGGGATGCTGGTGCCGATCCTGTTGACCCAGGCGCTGGCGCCGGAAGCGGTCATGGCGGCTGTCGGCGGGACCATTCTGGGGACCGTGGGCAGCCTTGTGGGCAGTTCCCGCAGAAGCCTGGCCGGGGCGATGGTGCTGGTGGCCCTCATGGCCCTCGATCTCATGGCCCCCGGCGCCTGGAACCTGTTGCCCGTGGTTCTGGTCCTGGCCCTTGCCGCCGGGGTCGAAACCGCCACCACGGGCGGGCGCAGCCTGACCATGTCCCTGTTCGGGGCCGTGATGCTGTCGGGGGCGATCCTGCGGGATGGCACACCGCTGGGGCTGGCCGCCGCGGTGTTCCTGGCCAGCCTGCTGTTCGGCGCCCTTCTGGCCGTGGCCCTGAAACTGCACGGACGGGCAGCCCTGCCCGCCAATGACGTGCGGGGCGGGATTGCCCATGCGGTGTTTCTTTGTACCGGCCTGTTGCTGACCCATGCCCTGGTGGGCAACATGGGCGCAACGCTGGCCATGTGGACCCTGCAGATGTTCGTGATGCGGGCGATGGCCCCGCCCGAGATGAGCTTGCGCCGCAGCCTGCAATACGTCTGCGGTGCCGCCATCGGCGCCGCGCTGGCCTCGGCCTGGCAGTTTCTGCACCCGATGGATGCCGCCACCCTGCCGCGCATGCTGGTGGCCGCCGCCTGTCTGATGCTTGGCCTGCGCTATACCGTTTCGGCGCGGGTTTTCTCGGCGGCAGCCCTGACGCTGGCGGTGCTGCTGGCGTCGGCGGCCTCACCGGGACAGGCGCTGATCCGCTTCGAGGCCGCCGGGCTCAGCGCGCTTGTGGCCCTGGTGTTGCTTCTGGCGTTGCAGGTGCTGGGATCTCTGTTGTGGCCGCGCCGCGGGTCCCAAGGACCATGACCGCTCCCGAGCCGACAATCACCGCAATGCCGGTCAGCGCCCAGCCGTCCACCGTCTGCCCCAGCAGGACATAGCCCCAGAACACCGCGAAGATCAGCAGCGCGTATTCGAAGACCGCCACGAAGGACGCCTCGGCGATCTGGTAGGCGCGGATGATCAGCCCCACCGCGAAGATCGACCCCAGCGCCTGCGCCACGGTCCAGCCCCACGCCGCCACCGACATCTGCCCCCACAGCCGCCAGGGGAAGCCCTCGGGCCCGGCGGGCACCGGTTGGGGAAACAGGCTCAGCCCGGCGAGACCGACCAGCCCCCACAGGCCAAGGGCGGCGAAGAAGCCAAACAGCAGGGTCAGCGCGGTTTCCTCGGCACACCATTCGCGCGTGGCGATCTGGGCCAGCGCATAGAGCACGCCCGAGATCAGTGGCAGCGCCGTCAGCCAAGTCAGGGTGCCGGTGTCGGGGCGCAGAACCAGCATCACCCCGACGAACCCGGCAATCACCGCGACGATCCGCACCCGGCCAAGGGATTTGTCGAAGAACAGCGCCGACAACAGCAAGACCCAGATCGGCGCGGTGAACAACCCGGCGATGACCTCGGAAATCGGCAACAGCACCAGCGCCCCGAAATAGGTGACCAGCGCCACCGACAAGATCGCACTGCGTGCCACCACCACGCCCCAATGCCGGGGCTGCAACCGCGTGCCGGTCAGCCGGGCATAGATCGCCAGAAGGCCAAGGCACATGGAGGACCGGACGACGTGGAACTGCCACAGCCCGGTGGTCTCGGCGATCACCCGCACGTAGTTGTCGATCAGCCCCATGGTCGCCATGGCCGTCAGGATCATGGCGGCGGCAGCAAGCGGGCGGGGGGCGGCAAAGGGGCGGGTCATACCTTCATTGGCCGCGCGCCGGGGCCAAGGTCAAGGTGCTGCGATTTTGAGCGATTGTATCGCCCCGCCCCCTCCCCTAGTCTGGCGTCAGGCAGAACTCAGGCAGGCAGGCCCGTCCGAATGACGGCGTTGGACAAATTCGAGAAGCTGGAATGTCCCGGGCTTTGGCGTGAAACCCTGTCCGAGCAGCGCCGCAATGTCTTCGTGTCATTGGGCGACGCCACCCTCATCATCAAGGATGCCACCGACACCGCGCTGGCGCATTGGTCGCTGCCAGCGGTCGAGCGCAGCAATCCCGGCACGGTCCCCGCGATCTACACCCCCGGCGGCGATGCCGAGGAAGAACTTGAGATCGACGACGACACGATGATCGAGGCGATCCGCACCGTGCAACAGGCGGTGGCGCGCACCAAGCCCCAGCGCGGGCGGCTGCGGCGGGTGATCCTTGGGCTCAGCCTGCTGGGGGTCGCCGTACTGGCGGTGTTCTGGCTGCCCGGCGCGCTGGTGCGGCACACCGCGCAGGTCCTGCCCGACACCGTGCGTCAGGAAATCGGCCAGCGGCTGCTGAAAAACCTGGTGCCCTTCACCGGCGCGGCCTGCACCGATGCCACCGGCACCCGCGTTCTGAACCAGTTGAAGCGGCGCACCCTTGGCCCCGAATCGTGGAACGTGGTTGTCGTGCCCAGCGGCCCGGCCCTGTCGGCGCATCTGCCCGGCGCGATGATCCTGCTGCGCAAGGATGTGATCGAGGACGAGCGGACCCCCGATCTGGCCGCCGGGGCCATCGTGCTGGAAGCGGCGCGCGCCCGCCACGTCGATCCGCTTCTGGCGGTGTTGGACCAGGCCGGCCCTTTTGCCACCCTGCGCCTGCTGACGCAGGGCGAGATCGGCGACGCAGTTCTTCAGGCTGCGGCCCAGACCTATCTGGTGACACCCCCGGTGTCGGTGCCCGAGGCGCAACTGGCCGAAAAGTTCCGGGCGGTGCAGGTCGATCCTGCCGCGATTTCCGCACGCAGCGGTCTGACAATCCCGCCGCTGACAACAGCCCCCGACAAGCCCCTTCTCAGCGACAGCGCGTGGTTGCGGCTGGGGGCAATCTGTTCGGGCTGACGTGACGCTCAGATGTCGAAGCGCCCGGCCTCGACATTCTTGTCCAGGTATTCCGCGGGCAGCACCCGCCCGTTCATCACCCCGTAGATCCCCGCAGGCAAGGTCTGCGCCGCGACCACCGCACCGCCGAGGTTGAACGACCCATCCGAGGCGCTGAGCGAATGCGGCCGCATGGCGCCGGTCAGCACCACGGTCTTGCCCTGAACCCGGTCTGCCAGCCAGCGCGCGGTTTCCCCCATGGTGCCGGTGCCATGGGTGATGACCAGCGCGATTTCGGGGGCAGCCAGCACCGCGTCGGATATGGCGGTACGGTCGGCGTCGTCGAACTCCAGACTGTCCTTCAGCAGCACCTTCTGGACCCTCGGGTGATGGCAGCGCCCCATGGCCAGGATATCGGGGATCTGGGTGGCGCCGTCCCTGGCAAAGACGATGGCCTCGATCCTTGGGTCATGCACCTTGTCGATGGTGCCGCCGGTCACGAGGATCCGCACATCCGGAAAGTCTGGAAGGGTCATCGGGGGTCTCCTAGCCGCGCATGAGGCTTCGGATCACACCTGCCAGAAAGAGCAGCGTCAAGAGCGGAAACACCACCAGCCTCAGGGTGTAGATCGCCACGATCTCAAGCGAGGCATCGAAAATCGCCGTGCCGCGTTCTTCGACCTGGTCCATGTCGGGCAGATGCGCCGACAGGTCGGACCAGGCCCCGGTGACCGAACTCTTCATCCCGTTCAGCACACGGGTCATCAGCCCCGGCGCGGGGTCGTCGGGATTTTCGGGGACCGGGGTTTCAGCCAGCGCCTCCAGCCCGCGGGTCAGGGTGGCTTCTTCCCCCTGAAGCTGGGCCACGGCGGTCTCCAGCCGATCATGGGTTGTCAAATCGCCAAGCCAGCCGCCCGCCGCATAGCTCAGCGGCAGAACCAGCCCGATCACAAGGCCAAAGCGGGTAACCGTTGCGAACCCCCGCTCAAGCCCGCGCAGGCGCGGCGTCTGGACCGGGCGCAGCGCATCGCGCAGCCCCCATTGCGCCGCCAGCCCGACGGTGGCCAGGGCCAGCCCGACCGTTCCCAGCGGCGCGAAGGCCACCGCCAGAAGGGCTGAAAGCCCCGCCAGCAGGAACACCGCATCCGACACCCGCGCCACAGTTTCATCCAGCGGATCGAGGATCATCGCCGGCTTGCCTTCGACGGCGCCGACGAATTCCACCCCGACCGAGGTCTGCTTGGCCGTGGACAGCACCGCGTTGATGGTGCGCAAGGCCGCATAGGTGGCTCCGGCGCTGGTCAGAACGCGGGTATTGAACTCCTGCGCGGCACGCAGCCCCGGCGGGCCGGTGACCACCAGCGCCAGCAACACCGCGACCGCCGCCAGCCGCCAATGGTGCAGGACGCGCGACAGGGGGGAGGCCGGCGTGGCACGCATCAAGGGGCTACATCACCCCCGGCACGACCTGATCCGGCGGCCGGTGACCATCGGCAAAGGTCTTGATGTTGATGATGACCTTCTCGCCCATCTCGATGCGGCCTTCTACGGTGGCCGAGGACATATGCGGCAGCAGCACCACGTTGGGCAGTTCGCGCAGCACGTCGTTGATTTCGACGCCATGCTCGTAGACATCCAGACCGGCCCCGGCCAGATTGCCCGCCCGCAATTCGCGCGCCAGCGCGTTTTCGTCCACCACATCGCCGCGCGAGGTGTTCACGATCACCGCCGAGGGCTTCATCAGCTGCAACCGGCGAGCGTTGATCAGGTGGAAGGTGTCGGGCGTCGAGGGGCAGTTGATCGACAGCACATCGACGCGCTTGACCATCTCGTCCAGATCTTCCCAATAGGTCGCGCCCAACTCGGACTCGATGCTTTCGGCGACGCGGCGACGGTTGTGATAATGCACCTGCATGCCGAAGGCCTGCGCCCGGCGCGCCAGGGCCTGGCCAATGCGGCCCATGCCCAGAATGCCCAGCCGACGCCCGCCGATGCGGCCGCCCAGCAAGGCGGTCGGCGCCCAGCCGGTCCAGCTTTTGCTTTGCACCATGGCCAGCCCTTCGGGGATGCGGCGGGTGACCGACAGCATCAGCGCCATCGCCATGTCGGCAGTATCCTCGGTCACGACACCGGGGGTGTTGGTCACCAGAATGGCGCGGCTGCGCGCCGAGGCCACGTCGATGTGATCCACGCCCGCGCCATACGACGCGATCAGCTTCAGACCGGGTCCGGCCTGCGCCATCATTGCAGCGTCGATCTGGTCGGTGACGGTGGCCACCAGCACCTCGCAGCTCTGCATGGCTGCCACCAGTTCGGCGCGGCTCATCTGGGTATCCTCGTCGCGCAAACGCACGTCAAACAGATCCCTCAGCCGGTTCTCCACCGGTTCCGGCAACCGTCGTGTCACCACAACACTCACGCGCTTTGCGGGCATACTGGAACTCCTCGTCTTCTAATCCGTCGTGTTGGCTGGCAAAGTGACTTATAGGGAACCGGCGCACAAGCGCCGGGATCGGATAGCGACAAAAACACGCCGGATAACGGGCAGGACAACATGAGCAAGCACTGGCGGCAGACCGCGTGGCGCAAGGCCATGGCGGCGATTTCAGCGATGATGGTGATGGCAATGGCCAGCGGCACCGGGGCCGAAAGCCTGGGACCGGTCACGAACCTGCCGATTCCGCGGTTCGTCTCGATCAAGACCAACGAGGCCAACATCCGCCGCGGCCCCTCGACCACCCACAGAATCGACTGGGTGTTCCGTCATCAGGGAATGCCGGTGATCGTCACCGGCGAATACGGCCACTGGCGGCGGGTGGTGGATCGCGACGGGGTCGGCGGCTGGATCCATTATGCCCTGCTGTCGGGCACCCGAACGGTGATCGTGGATGCCGACGAGGTTCTTCTGCGCAGCCAACCGTCGACCAACGCCAAGGTCAAGGCCCGCGCCGAGAAAGGCGTCATCGCCCGGCTGGGCGACTGCGAGAACGACTGGTGCGAGATTCGCGCCGACGGCTATCGCGGCTGGGTCGCGGCCAATGCCCTGTGGGGACTGGACGTGAACGACGTGCGCGGCGCCCCCGAAGACTGAAGCCCCGCGCTGGTCGGTCAGGCCGCTGTCAGGCCCCGGCCTTTCAGCAAGGCCTCGACCCCCGGCAAACGCCCCCGGAACCGGGTATAGAGCGCCTTGGCATCGACGCTGCCACCCTTGGACAGCACATGGTCGTGCAGCGCCTGCGCGGTGGCCGGATCGAAGGCATCGCCCACGTCCTCGAAGGCCTCGAAAGCATCGGCATCCATGACCTCGGACCACATGTAGCTGTAGTAGCCCGAGGAATATCCGTCGCCGGAAAAGACATGGGCGAAATGCGGGCTGGCGTGGCGCATGGTGATGGCGTGGGGCAGCCCGATGTCGGCCAGCACCTCGGCCTGCCGCGCCATGACATCCTCTGGTGCGGTGCCCTCGTGAAACGCCAGATCGACCAGCGCCGAGGCGACATATTCCACCGTGGCAAAGCCCTGATCGAAGTTCTTGGCCTTCAACAGGCGGTCCAGCATGTCGGCGGGCATCGGGGCGCCGGTGTCTGCAAGGGTGGCGAATTCGGCCAGGACCTCGGGCACTTCCAGCCAATGCTCGTACAACTGGCTGGGAAGCTCGACGAAATCCCGTGCTACCGAGGTGCCAGAGATGCTTTCATAGGTCACGTCCGACAGCATCTGGTGCAGCGCATGGCCGAATTCGTGAAACAGGGTACGGGCGTCGTCATAGGACAGCAGCGCCGGCTGGCCGGCCTCGGGCTTGGCGAAATTGCACACGTTGATGACCACGGGGCGGATGTTCCCGGCCAGTTTCTGCTGGCTGCGCATGGCCGAGCACCATGCGCCCGAGCGTTTCGACGCGCGCGCGAAATAATCCCCGATGAACAGCGCCAGATGCTCGCCGTTGCGGGTGATCTCCCACGCGCGGCAGTCGGGATGGTAAAGCGGCACATCGACCGGCCGGGCTTCGATCCCGAACAGCCGGTGCGCACAGGAAAACGCGGCTTCGATCATCCGGTCCAACTGCAGGAAGGGCTTCAACTCGGCCTCGTCCAGATCATGTTCGGCCTTGCGGCGCTTTTCGGCGTAGTACCGCCAGTCCCAAGGTTCCAGATCGCCGTTGATGCCATCGGCGCGCATCATCGCGGTCAGTACCTCGGCATCGGCCTCGGCCATGGCGCGGGCAGGCTCCCACACCGCCATCAGCAGATTGCGCACGGCGTCTGGGGTTTCGGCCATCTCGGTTTCCAGCTTGTAGGCGGCGAAACTGTCATAGCCCAAAAGGGCCGCGCGTTCTTCGCGCAGCTTCAGGATCTCGGCGGCGACGGCGCGGTTGTCGGTCTTGCCGCCGTTTGCCCCGCGCGCCACCCAGGCGGCGAAGGCCTTCTGGCGCAGGTCGCGGCGCGGCGAGAATTGCAGGAACGGCACGATCAGAGAGCGCGACAGCGTCACCACCGGCCCGTCTTGGCCACGCTCGGCCCCGGCGGCGCGGGCGGTGGCCTTCACGAAGTCGGGCAGACCTTCCAGATCGGCCTCGGCCAGCGGCATCGACCAGGCGCGCTCATCCGCCAGCAGGTTCTGGGTGAACTGCGTGCCAAGGCTGGCCAGCCGTTCCTTGATCTCGCCCAGACGGCTGCGCGCGGCCCCTTCCAACTGCGCCCCTGCCCGCACGAACCCGCGCCGGGTCAGCATCAGAACACGGGCCTGTTCTTCGGTCAGCTCCAGCGTGTCGCGCGCCTGCCACAGGGTTTCGATCCGGGCGAACAGATCGGCGTTCATGGTGATCTCGCTGCCATAGGCGGCCAGCTTGGGCGAAAATTCCCGCATCAGGTCTTCGCGGGCGGGCGTCGCATCGGCCCCGGCCACGGCATAGAAGGCGCCCAGCACCCGGCCCAGAGTCTCGTCGGCGCGTTCCAGCGCCTCGATGGTGTTGGCGAAGGTCGGGGCTTCGGCCTGATCGGTGATGGCCTTGATCGCGGCGCGGCCGTCGTCCAGCGCGGCCGCGACCGCCGGCGAGAAATCCTCGTCTCGGATGGCGTCATAGGGCGGAAGGTCGAAGGGCGTGTCCCAAGTGGCAAGCAGCGGGTTGGTCATGAAGACTCCGTCGAAGGGACCGCACCGCAAACCGGGCAGTCGGGGTTCCGGGTCAGGGCGATGCGGCGGGTTTCGCCCCACAGCCCGTCGTAAATCAGAAGGGCATCGTTCAGCGGCGCACCGATCTCGCAGATCCGCTTGATCGCCTCCACCGCCATCATGGTGCCGATGACGCCGGGCAAGGGGCCGATCACCCCGCCCTCGGCGCAGGAGGGCGCAAGTCCCGCCGCCGGTTCTTGGGGAAAGATGCAGGCATAGCACGGCCCGCCCGTGGCCGGGTCGAACAGGGCCAACTGGCCTTCCCACTGGGTGATGGCACCCGAGATCAGCGGTTTGCCAAGCGCCACGCAGGTGCGGTTGACCAGCGCGCGGGTGGCAAAGTCGTCGCAGCCGTCCAGCACCAGATCGTAGTCGGCAATCAGGTCTTCGGCGATGTCTTCGGTCAGGCGGCGGTGAAAGGGCCGCAGGATCACATGCGGGTTCAGGTCGCGCAGGCGGGTCTGGGCCGAGAACACCTTGGGCATCCCCAGCGTTGCCTCGGAATGGATCACTTGCCGTTGCAGGTTGGACGCATCGACCACATCGTCGTCGATCACCCCGAGGGTGCCGACCCCCGCCGCGCCCAAGTATTCCAGCACCGGCGCCCCCAGACCACCCGCGCCGATCACCAGCACTTGGGCGGCTTTCAGACGGCGCTGGCCCATGCCGCCCAATTCGCGCAGCACGATGTGGCGGGCATAGCGGTCCAGTTCGGCATCGGTCAGCGGCGCGGTCTGGTCCGGCGCGGCCTGCGCCGTGTCGGCCTTGTTCTCGGGACGCACGCGGGCGCGCAGGCGTTTCAGCACCACCGCATAGCCATAGGCCAGCCCCCCTAACACGCCCAGCACCAGCCAGTTGCCCGCCGAGCCTCCCAGCGTCTGCCGCAGCGGCGCGCCCTCGGGCAGCACCAGCAACACGGCGATCACCGCCAGATAGAGAAACCCGATCATCAGGGCCCGCACCTGAAGGGGCATCCCGAGCATCCAGCCCAGCCCCCAAAACCCCGCTGCCGCCGCCAGAAACAGCGCCATCAGCCGGTACCGGTCGAGCCGAACCCCCCGGCGCCGCGCGCGGTATCGTCCAGCGTTTCGGCCAGAACGAAGCCCGCTTGCAGCACCGGGGCCAGGATCATCTGGGCAATGCGGTCGCCATGCGAGATCACGAAGGGCTGTTCGCCCATGTTCATCAGGATCACCCCCAGCGGGCCGCGATAGTCGGCGTCGATGGTGCCGGGCGCATTGGGCAGGGTGATCCCGTGTTTCAGCGCCAGCCCCGAGCGGGGGCGGATCTGCACTTCGTAGCCTTCAGGGATCGCCATCCGCAGTCCGGTGGGCACCAGCCCGCGCGCGCCGGGATAGACCGTCATGCCGCTTTTGCGCAGGCTGGGAGCGAAATTGGCGCGCAGATCGGCACCGGCGGCCTGCGAGGTTTCATAGGAGGGCAGCGGCAGGGTGCGGTCGGCCTCGTCGGTCCAGGCCAGGGTCACGGGAATGCGGGTCATGTCAGGGCCTCGGCGATGCGTTGGGCCAGCCGGGCCGAAACCTCGGCCTTGCCCATGCGCGGCCAGTCCTCGGCCCCGGCCTCGGTGATCAGGGTCACGGCGTTTTCGGTGCCGCCCATGATGCCGGTGCCCGGCGACACATCATTGGCGACAATCCAGTCGCAGCCCTTGCGGAGGCGCTTGGCCGTCGCATGGGCAATCACGTCGTGGGTTTCGGCGGCAAAGCCGACCACCAGTCCGGGGCGGTCCGGTCCTTTGGAAACCCCGGCCAGAATGTCGGGATTTTCCACCAGATCCAGCGGCGGCGGTGCGCCGGTGCCATCCTTTTTCAGCTTGCGGTCGCCCGCACCGGCCATGCGCCAATCGGCCACGGCGGCGGCAAAGACGGCGGCATCCGCCGGCAAGGCCGCGCTGACGGCCTCTTGCATCTGGAGCGCGGTTTCCACGGCGACGACCTGCACACCTTCGGGCGGTGGCACGCTGGCCGGGCCGGTGACGAAAATCACCTCGGCCCTCAGTGCGGCCAGCGCCGCCGCCAGGGCCGTGCCCTGTGCGCCGGACGAGCGGTTGGCGATATAGCGCACCGGATCAATGGGTTCATGCGTCGGACCCGAGGTCACGACGATGCGCTTGCCCGTCAGCGGTCCATCGGCGAAATGGGCCTGTGTGGCGGCCAGAATCTCGGCCGGTTCGGCCATCCGGCCAAAGCCGAATTCGCCGCAGGCCATCGCCCCTTCGTTGGGGCCGACCACGCGCACCCCATCGCCTTTCAGCACCGCCAGATTGCGCCGGGTGGCGGGATGATCCCACATGCGCACGTTCATCGCGGGCGCGATCAGCACCGGCGTGTCGGTGGCCAGCAGCAGCGTGGTGGCCAGATCGTTCGCCTGCCCGGTGGCCATCTTGGCCATCAGATCGGCGGTGGCCGGGGCCACGACCACCAGATCGGCGGCGCGGGACAGTTGGATATGGCCCATCTCGGCCTCGTCCGTCAGGTCGAACAGATCGCGATAGACCTTCGATCCGGCCAGCGCAGAGACCGACAGCGGGGTGACGAATTCCTCGCCCGCACGGGTCAGAACCGGCGTCACGCTGGCGCCGGCGTCCTGATAGCGGCGGATCAACTCCAGCGATTTATAGGCAGCGATGCCGCCCCCGATGATCAGAAGAATGCGCTTGCCTGCCAGCATCTGGTCCCGCTCCATGACTTGCCCGGACCCTAGGCCGGGGCCGCGGGCGGAGCAACCGGGGTTTTGGCCTTGCTACTTCGCAAAGACAGCGCAGGGATCGTCGCGTTCCGCCGGGGCCGACAGGATCCACAGATCATAGGGCGCGTCGACGGGCGGCGTGTCCTGATCTTCGATCTGCCCCACTGACAGCACGGTGACCTCGGGCGCGGCGTGGGACAGGTAGACCGGAATACCCCAGTCCTTGCGCACATGGCCGTTGCCGGCAATCACCGCCACCGGGCCGCCGGTTTCCTCCAGCGCCTGCAGGATCGACCGGGCAAAGGCGGCATCGCGGAACCGCTGGGCATCGACCATGCCCGGCAGCATCTCGCGGGGGAGGGCATCGCAATGGGCCGCGAATTGCGCCTCTTCACGGGTGGCCTGTTCGTCCTCGGGCAACGGCTGATCCAGCCCGAAGCGCGCGGCCTCGGGCCCGAAGGCCGTCGCGGCCCCAACATCGAACACTGCGCCAAGATCGGCGCGGGGCACGGCCATGCCAAAGATGCGCGTGGCGCGGGCCGCCTCGATCACCGGTTCATAAAGGGAAAAGGCGGGCCAGCCGGAGCCGGCCCAATCCAGCGCTTCGGCCAGCGCCTTGCCCGACAGCGTGCTGTCGGCAAGGATGCCGGCCTGAACGGGGGTCAGCATCTCGAACACCACGGCGGCAGGGTCCATGCCCCTGAGGACAGCAGCCTGCCGGTCGTGATGGACCCCATTGTCATGCACCTCGCCCAGCAGCACGATCTGCGCATCGGGCAGATCGATGCGCTCGATCGGCGGGGGCGCGCCTTCGAACGCCGCCGCCGCGCCTGCCAGGGCCAGAAGGCTAGACCAGGAAGCGATGAACCTCGCCGGACTGCGCCTCAAGGTTCCTGCGCATCTTGCCAAAAGCGGCGGCTTCCAGCTGACGGACCCGTTCTTTCGACAGGCCCAGTTCGTTGCCCAGGCTTTCCAGAGTGCGGGGCGTGTCGCGCAGCTTGCGTTCACGGACGATGAACCGCTCGCGCTCGTTGAGCGCGCCCATGGCCTCCAGCAGCCACTCCCGCAGGCGGGAAGTATCGCGCGAATGCTCGACAATATGCTCGGCCTGAAGGCCGTCGTCTTCCAGCGTGTCAATCCATTCACGGCCTTCATCCTCGGCGCTTTGCGTGGCGTTGAGGGAGAAATCCGACCCTGACAGGCGGCCTTCCATCATTTCCACATCGTGCAGGGGCACCCCCACCTCCGAGGCGATCATCTGCCGCAACTGGTGCTTGTCAAGCTCCTCGCCGCGGGTCATGGCTTCGCGCTCCAACCGCGCCTGCACCCGGCGCATATTGAAAAACAACGACTTCTGGCTGCTGGTCGAGCCGGTCCGCACCATCGACCAGTTGCGCATCACGTAGTCCTGAATGGACGCCTTGATCCACCAAACCGCATAAGTCGAAAACCGCACGCCGCGATCCGGGTCGAACTTGTCGGCGGCCTTCATCAGGCCCAGCCCGGCCTCTTGGATCAGGTCGTTCATCGGCGCGCCGTAGCGCTTGAATTTCGACGCCATCGAGATCGCCAGCCGCATGTAGGCGGTGATCAGGCGATGCAGGGCCTGCTCGTCGCGTTGGTCGCGCCAGGCATAGGCCAGGGCCAGCTCGGTCTCGGCGTCCAACAATTCAGCCTTCATTGCGCGGCGCGTCATGGATTGATCCGCGTATCCGTCCAGTGCCATATGATTTCCACTCCCGGTCGGTGCTGCTGTTCAGCGTGGTTGTCGAAAGGGTTACGGACACCTGCGGAAACTGGATCACAACAAATGACAAAAAATGCAGTGCCCCGGCTTGCGCTTGTGACCGGCGGGGCGGCCTCAGGGAAATCCCGTTTCGCCGAAGGGCTGGTGTCGGGCTTTGGCCGCCCCCGCGTCTATGTCGCCACCGCGCAGGCCTGGGATGACGAGATGCGCGCCAAGATCGCGCGGCACCGGGCGCAGCGCGGCCCGGACTGGCGGCAGGTGGATGCGCCCGGCGATCTGGCCGGGGCGCTGGCGCAGGCCCAGCCGGAAGAGGTGTTGCTGGTCGATTGTCTGACCATGTGGCTGACCAACCGGATGCTGGCCGAGGCGGATCTGGCCGCCGAATGCACCGCGCTGGCACAGGCCCTGGCCCGCGCGCCAAGCCAGGTGGTCTGTGTCACCAACGAGGTCGGACAGGGCATCGTGCCTGAAAATGCCATGGCCCGCGCCTTCCGCGAGGTTCAGGGGCGTCTGAACCAGCAGGTCGCCGCCGAGGCCGATCTGGTGGTCGCGGTGATGTCGGGCCTGCCGTTGGTCTTGAAGGGCCGGTTGCCGCATGGGTGAGCCGCTGACCATCTGGTGGGTGCGCCACGGGCCGACCCACGCCAAGACCATGATCGGCTGGACCGACCTGCCCGCCGACCTGTCGGATGCGCCGGTGCTGGCCCGCCTGCGCGCCTATCTGCCCGACGTGCCGGTGGTGTCCTCGGACCTGCTGCGGGCGCGCCAGACCGCCGAGGCCATCGCCGGGGACCGTCCGCGCCTGAGCGCCCTGCCCGAGTTGCGCGAGATCCATTTCGGCGCGTGGGAGCATCGCAGCTTCGAAGAGATCGAATCCGAGGCCCCCGATCACATCTTCCGGTTCTGGGATCAGCCCGGCGAGATCTCCCCGCCCGGCGGCGAAAGCTGGAATGCGCTCGCCGATCGGGTGAACCGGGGCGTGGCACAGTTGCACGGCCTGGGCGAGGTCATCGCGGTGGCCCATTTCGGCGCCATCCTGACCCAGGTGCAGCGCGCGCAGGGTGTCAGCGCCAAGCAGGTGATGGGGCAATACATCAACAACCTGTCGGTCACCCGGCTGAGCTTTGACGGGCAGCGCTGGTCGGCACATCCGATCAATCACAGGCCGTGATGGGGCACTTCAAGAATGATCGTTTTTCTGGATTGACCGGCGCGTCTAGGGTGGGGCCATGACCCATATCCTCGCCCTTGCAGACCCCGCCCATTCCAGTTGGTCCATGCGGATCGGCCTGTTGATTCAGCGCTTTGACCTGCCGGTTTCGCTGACCTTCGCCGATCTCTACACCCCTGATTTCCCGAAGATGCTGGCGGATTTCGCGCCGGCCCGCACCGTGCCGGCCCTGAAGCTGGACGATGGCACAGTGGTTTGCGAAAGCCTTGCCATTGCCGAGGAACTGGCCAGCCGCTTTCCCGACGCCGGTCTGTGGCCGCAGGCTCCCTCCGCCCGCGCCCACGCGCGCGGATTGACCGCCGAAATGCACGCGGGCTTCATGGTGCTGCGCGACAAATGCCCGATGAACCTGCGCACCGCCTATGAAAACACGCCGCTTCAGGCCGAGGTGCAGGCCGATCTGGACCGGCTGGAAGACATCTGGGGCCGCGCCCGCGACAGGTTCGCGGCCGACGGTCCGTGGCTGTGTGGACCCTACTCCATCGCCGACGCCTTCTTTGCCCCGGTCGCCGGGCGCATCGCCGGGTACGGGCTGAAGGTGGGCCCGGTCAGCGCGGCCTACACAGCGGCGCATCTGGCCGACCCGGCATTCCAGGCCTGGCGCGCGATGGGGCTGGCTCAGGGGCCGCATCAGGCCACCTATGATCGCCCGTTCCCGCAACGGCCCTGGCCGACACCGGCGGACCTTAACCAAACCTAAAGGCTTCCTGCGCTCCCTTAACCATGAACACCCACAGGAGGGGATCATGGTGGCACGGGCCTTCACGGTGGCCTTCGAAGGGATCGACGCCCGGCTGGTCGAGGTGCAATGCGCCGTCGTGCCCGGCCTGCCCGCGTTCTCCATCGTCGGCCTGCCCAACAAGGCGGTGAGCGAGGCGCGCGACCGCATCCGCATGGCGCTGTCGGCCATGTCCATCGCGCTGCCCTCGAAGCGGGTGACGATCAACCTGTCGCCCGCCGATCTGCCCAAGGAAGGCGCGCATTTCGACCTGCCGATTGCGCTGGCCCTGCTGGCGGCGCTGGACATTCTGCCGCCCGAGGAGGTGGCCGAGACCGTGGCCCTGGGCGAAATGTCGCTGGACGGCACGCTGCATCCGGTGATCGGCGCGCTTCCGGCGGCGCTGGCTGCGGCGGAAGGCGATCGCGCCCTGCTGTGTCCGCGTGCCTGCGGGGCCGAGGCGGCCTGGGTCGGGGACGCCCGTGTTCTGGCCGCCGGATCCCTGGGTGAGGTCGTTCGCCACTTTACTGGACAATCCCCGTTGCAGGATGCCCGCCCCGGCGAGGTGAGCGCCGAGGCCGACGTGGCTGACCTGCGCGACGTCAAGGGTCAGGAACGGGCAAAACGGGCGCTGGAGATTGCCGCTGCCGGACGCCACCACCTGCTGATGACCGGCACGCCGGGATCCGGAAAATCCATGCTGGCTGCACGGTTGCCGGGGCTGCTGCCCCCCCTGTCGGCAGCCGAAGCCCTTGAAACCTCGATGATTCACTCGCTGGCCGGCTTGCTGGACGAAGGCGGAATATCACGCGTGCGCCCGTACCGACGCCCGCATCACACGGCCTCGGTGGCTTCCATCGTCGGCGGCGGCAAGGGGGCCAAACCGGGCGAGATCTCGCTGGCACACAACGGCGTTCTATTTTTGGATGAACTGCCTGAATTCCCGCGCGCGGTGCTGGAAACCCTGCGCCAGCCGATCGAGACCGGCGACGTGGTGGTGTCGCGCGCCAACGCTCATGTGCGGTATCCCGCCCGATTCCTGCTGGTGGCAGCGGCCAATCCCTGCCGCTGCGGCTATCTGAGCGATCCGGGCCGGGCTTGCGCGCGCGCACCGGCCTGCGGCGACGACTACCTCGGGCGCATCTCGGGCCCGCTGATGGATCGGTTCGACCTGCGCGTGGATGTGCCGCCGGTCTCGTTCCAGGACCTGGACCTGCCGCGCGATGGCACGCCCAGCGCCGAAATCGCCGCCCGCGTGGCCGCGGCCCGGCAGGTGCAGGCCGAGCGTTATGCGGAAGTTGCGGATGTTCGGGTCAATGCCGACGCGGAAGGCGTGTTGCTGGAGGACATCGCCCGTCCTGACAAGGCCGGGCGCGAGCTGATGGCCGCCGCCGCCGACCGGCTGGGCCTGACGGCACGCGGCTATCACCGGGTGCTGCGCGTGGCCCGCACCATCGCCGACCTGGCAGGCGAAACCGACGTCGGGCGCGCCCATATTGCCGAGGCGATCAGCTACAGGTTGGACACCCAGCGGCGCTGAAGCACCCCGCTGCGAACTGGCAGCCGGGGTGACGGGGTTCAGCCCCGCCGCGCCTCAATGGCCGCCCAGATCCCGGCGGCGGCGTTGATGCCATTGAACCGCTCCAGCTCTTGCAAGCCGGTGGGCGAGGTCAGGTTGATCTCGGTCAGCTTGTCGCCGATCACGTCAATGCCAACAAAAATCTGGCCATTGTCGCGCAACACCGGCCCGATGGCGGCACAGATTTCACGGTCCCGGTCGGTCAGGGTCGCGGGCTCAGCCCGCCCGCCCACGTGCATGTTGGACCGGGTCTCGCCCTTCTGGGGAACGCGATTGATGGCTCCGATCGGCTCGCCATCGACCAGGATCACCCGTTTGTCACCCTGCTTCACCGCAGGAAGGTACTCCTGCGCGATCAGTGGCTCGTTGTTGAGACCGGTGAATGTCTCGTGCAGCGAGGCAAGGTTGCCGTCATCCGGGCGCAAGCGGAACACCCCGGCGCCACCGTTTCCGAACAAGGGTTTCACGATGATGTCGCCATGCTGCGCCTTGAAGGCACGCAACTCGGCCAGATCGCGGGTGATCGTCGTGGCGGGGATAAGGTCGGGGAACTGCAGCACCAGTAATTTTTCGGGATAGTTGCGCACCCAGAATGGATCATTCACCACCAGCGTTTCCGGATGCACGCGATCCAGCAGATGCGTCGTGGTGATATAGCCCATGTCGAAGGGCGGATCCTGGCGCAGCCAGACCACGTCGAAATCGCTCAGCGCGCGTGTTTCTTCCGGCCCAAGCTGCGCATGGTCACCTTGAACGCGTTGCACGGTGAAAGGGTTTCCGCGCACGCGAATACCACCATCGGCATAGGTCAGCGTGTCGGGCAGGTAGAAGAACAACTCGTGGCCCCGCGCCTGCGCCTCTTCCGCAAGGCGGAAACTGCTGTCGGCGTTGATGTCCACCGATTGGATCGGATCCATCTGGAAGGCGATTTTCATGCGGCAACCCCCTGTTGGTGTGTCTGGGGACTGCATGCCGCATCGTCAGCGGGGCTGCAATGGCTAGGTCATGTTGACAAAAAGGATTCACACTGGCCCTCAGGCGTGATTCAAGCTGGTATCTGTTATGGAGACCAGCTTGGCACGAGAGTTGATGACCGATGAGGAATGGAGGTTCTTTGAACACTTCATCCTGGCTGCCCGCGCACCGAATGGGCGCAAGCCCACCAACCACCGCCTTGTTTTGGATGGAATTTTCTGGATCGCCCGAACCGGCGCGCCATGGCGTGACCTGCCGGAAGACTTCGGCAAATGGTCGAGCGTTTATCGCCAGTTCCGACGCTGGACACTGATGGGACTATGGGAAGAAATCCTGGACGCCCTGAACCAAAGCGGGGCCGTTCCGGACGCCCTGCAAATGGTCGATAGCACTGTCATTCGCGCCCATCATCAGGCAGCGGGTGCTAAAGGGGGACTCCGCGACAGGGTTTTGGGCGCTCAAGAGGTGGGTTCACGACCAAGATCCACCTCCGCGTCAACGCGGCAGGC